>JAUWBW010000041.1 GCA_030609665.1 Methanosarcinaceae archaeon
GCAGTCTCTGAGTATTATTATATGTTTCCAGAGCTAGAAAAGTGGAATGTTCAAAAAATTAGTTTTTCGTAAGCATATCTATATGGTATGCTTTTTTTTAGCTACTTTAACTGTCTTCAACAGTTACATTATAACTTTTAGTAAAACCGTCTTCGCAATTTGGTGCATCATTTATACTTGCGCCGATCCACACAATTTCTGGTCCAAGATTATTATAACTTGACTTTCAAAGAAACGTAAAATCCTAAAAATTCTCTCCTAAAAATCGGAAGCAGTAGGCTCTCCTTTGAATTTCAAAGTGTATGGCCTAACTTTTTTAATTAGAATATTGCTTATATTGCCATGGGTTTTAAAGCAATATCTATATAAAGGTGTAAGCCTAATTATAAGCCATGGTATCATTGAAAAAGAAAATAATCAAAGGTCATATCTATTGGTATGCCGTTGAAATGGCAAGAGTTGATGGAAAACCCAAACAAATATGGCAAAAGTATCTTGGTACTGCGGAAAAGATTGTAGAACTAAAAGAAAAGGCAGCAGAATTACCATACATCAAACTAAAATCTTTCCAATACGGAAAAACAGCAGCCCTTCTTTCCGTATCCGAGGAACTGAACTTCATTGAAACCGTAAACAAACACACCAACAAAAAGAAAGTCGAAGGTTTGACAGTTGGTGAATATCTCCTCTTAAACATCATCGGAAGATGCGATGGAGCATTATCAGAAAACGCCATGCAGAAATGGTTCGATAAATCCTCATTGAGTTTACTGTGGAAATTTCCACACAAACTCACTTGCCAAAACTTCCTCAACCACTACAAATACATCGACCATGAAACCAGCATGAAGATCGAGGACGACCTGTGCAGAATACTCATCGAAAAAGGATTAACACCCCAGATACTTTTTCTCGATGAAACCAACTGGTTCAACTACATCAAAAAAGGAGAAAAACTGCCACAAAACGGGAACAACAAACAATATCGAAATCACATGAAACAAGTATGCATGGGATTAGCCGTATCTGAAGATAATGTACCATTTATGCATGAAGTCTACGAGGGGAACAAACATGATTCAAAGATATTCCCTGAATTGTTAGATACAATTATTAAAAGATTGAACGATCTGAAAATAACAACTGAAGACATGATTCTGGTTTTTGACAAGGGTAACAACTCTCAAACAAATATTGATAAAGTATTGTCAAAAATGCATATAGTAGCTTCTGCAAAACACAATCAGGCAGAAGATCTTTTGAAGGTGCCGCTTGATGATTATAAATATTTGTATACAAACCCACAAGACAACAAAATTTATGGTTACCGAACAAAATACGAATTGTTTGAGAAGGGGTTTACTACTGTTGTTCTCTACAACAAAGCTTCGTACAAAAAGCAGAAGAAAAGTTATGAGAAAAGCAAGGCAAAAATGTTGAATAAACTTGAGGATCTAAAGAGGAGGTTGCAGAGCAACAAAGGAAAGGAAAGAAATAAAAGCAGCGTGGAAAGGGAGGTTAATGATATTATTCGAAAGGATTTCAGATCAATAATAGGATATAAGATTGGCAGGAAACCAAAAGGCAAGAAAAAACCAACTATGGAGTTCTGGATCAAGGAAAAGGAGGAAGAGATGCGTTATGCTGGTTTTGGAAAGACTATAGTCTTTACTGATCTACATACATGGCATTCTAAAAAGATTGCAAAAACTTACAACCAAAAATATCTTGTCGAGGATGATTTCAAATTGCTAAACGATTATCTTCTCATTTCGATAGGACCAGTTAACCAATATACGGATTTCAACATCAGTGCACATATTTTTATGTGTATTATAGGTATGCTTTTCTACAGATATTTGGCATGGAAATGTAAAGATCTTAGCTTAAGCATTAAGCGGCTTGTGGAGGAGTTAGATGACATACGTTTTGCTCTTGTGCAGGGGAATGTAAGTGGGAAAGTTGAGATGGTGGTTGAAGAGATGGATGTAAAACAAGCCAGATTGTTCTCTTTGCTGAATTTGGGGGAATTTATGGATAACTAACTAAATCGATAGCAGAGGGGTTTATGTTTTGCTAGGCCATACAGCGATTGAGTCGCTTGATATTGTTTTTTACCACATCTTTGAAAGTCAAGTATAAGTATGTATAAACATTGGAGCAAGAGGAAGTTCTTCTGGTATTTCTGTATAAGCCTCGCACAGTCTATCAGGTCCTGCCGTATCACAAATTTGACCCCACGACAACAAATTACAATCAGGATTCAAAATCTTGCAACACCACTTATCGGCAACATGAAGACCAAATGTATTATTAAAATCAATCGCAATATCAACAATTCCATATTTACAATCTTTTGTTTGTGAAAAATCATAAATCATCGGTTTATCTTTTATTACAGAAAAACCCAAAGATAGAAGACTTTCTGGAATAGTTCTAATGCTATCTGGATTTTCGCCAATTCTCAAAACAAAATTTATCCCGTGATATTCCCCATTATCAACCAAAGCTGGATCACTGCAAACTTCATTACATTCTGCGCTCGCAGCAATCGCTGCTGCCGACAAAACCACATTTTTATCATCGTCAAAACAAGAACACGATAGATCTCCATTTGCATTTTCTATTGGAATGGAAGATGACCCACTTAATATACACGGAGAGCCTTCTGTTGTTCCACAAGCATCTGCGTTTAAACATTGATCTTCACAGTCTTCTTTACTGGTAGCAGTAGGAAAAGAGACACTATTTTCCTTACAAATACATTGAGGAGCAGGAGCAACGACAGTGCCATCATAAACACCGCACACGCCGAGATTGTTTTCGAATTCATTTCCTATGATACTGGAAGCTGGATGCTTTATATATAAAACATCAGGATTTATTGTGCTGACAATTACCCAAGACAGAAGAGCCAGCAAAAGACCGAGAATGGCATTCCAAATTATGTCTTTGGCATCAGTTACAGTCGCCATATTTCCAGCCGCGGTTATATATTTCATTCCTCCGATAATCAGCATCATCACCGCGACTATCCCCACTATACTCAACAAAAAATTATACACCCCAAAGGTAAAAATTGCTTAACCACTTGTCCGTTATTTGGGGTGCACCCCTATTAGGTTCTTGACTATAGTCATCCATCCATTTCAGTCATATCCATGAATCTAAATTCATCAGGTATGTTATCAGGATTATCTGTCATAGGAGAAATTGGAGTTTGCTTTGCATCACAAAGTATTTCCTGCCCATCTTCACTTAAAATAAATTTTACAAACTCTACTGCAAGTTCCGGATGCTGTGTACTGTCTGGTATGGTCATTGCATAGAAGATCGGTTTACCTGATCGCTCGGTTCCAATTGACGTAAACCTCTGAAATCCAAGTTGAATTATAACCTTTTTATAGATATCTTCATATTCGGTAGAACTTAAGTCAATCTCACAAGGAAGATCAACATATTGCAATCCATGTTGTTGTGCCATACTCTTGTACTGAAAAGCATAGTCGATCTCCCCATAATCAAGGAAAGCCAGTAACTGTACACTCCCACCCCTGATCACAATCTTCTCAGTTTTGTGTTCAAATATTTCAGGTATAGACACAATGCAGGTATCATTATTCATATTTACTTTAATCGCGGGATCGAAATTACATGCTATTACATCATCAAAAATCGTATGATTATCATAGTAAAACTCAGCAAGTTGTGTTACCATAAACGCCCTGTATCCACATGAATCAAGCATTGGATTTGAAAAACCGAATGTTACGCCAGGACGTTTAAGGATCTCATACCAATTATCAGATGTAATTTCGTTAGCATATTTGCTCTGGTTGCTGTATGCGATTACCATCTCATTTGTTGCGAAGGCTATATACCAGTCAGCATACTCAGGATACATCATATCAGGAATCAGTGAGTAGTCAGCAACGGCAACCACATCCACTTCTTTGTGCAGATCTGTAACATATCTTATCACCTGTATACTTCCATGCCCTTCTACCTGCACATCAACCCCAGGATGTTTGTTTTCAAATTCTTTTTCCAATTCGTGGAATGACTCTATCAGGCTCCCTGCACATATAACTTTTAATTTTGTTTCGTCATGACTGTCTGATTGGTATGCAGCCATACCCATAACTATAACCACAGCAGCAATAAAAATTAAAATGAGTATTCCAGCTACAAGATGTATCGGTTTAACCATTCAATTATCACCTGTCTATAGTTTACCTGTCCGGAGTTCGAATCTCTATTTTATTCACCCACTTAACCCAGTAATGTCCTTCTGTCAAGAATCCACCATTTGATGAAACAATAGCAATCCTGAGCGGTCTGCCATCATCCCCGGGAATGAGCGCACCGTCCTGTTCATACATCAATATCATCTTCAAGTCTGTATGTGGTATCTCTCTTAGGGTTGCAGGGTCGTAAATAAGAATATCTCCCTGAACCTGATCGTAGGTAAAGACCATTAAGTACCCATCAAGTGCAGATACCCAGAGCGTGTTCGAAGGTTCAATCCCGCCAACAAGCGCGCAGAGGTCTTTCACAGAAACACCTTTACATTCAAACGGACCGTATTTCATGCCAACAGTTGAAAAAAACCCACCATGACCTTCATAAGAGGGTAATTCTTTGAGCTCATCAAAGGTCAGGACTAGCTCATTTCCTCCGTTACCGATCAACGTCAGGTTCCAGTCGATCGTTTCAGCAGGCACTCCGGATGGATACGTATTTACAACAGTAGCGAGAGCAACGATGACACCGATACATATCACCGCAATAACAACTATAAATCCGGTTTTACCACTTACATTCATCTTTTTATCCCCATGTATGTAACCAGTAGCAACCCGACAATCGCAGGTATGATTCCAAAACCAGGTATTGAACTGGCATCAGTATCACCATCACTGGCATCTCCCTCACCACCGGATATCTTAGTGGACATCGATTTTGTCGGACTCATCTCTTCGCCGGTATATCCTCCACTGTATATCCTTAATTCATCGACCCATTTTATTGACAAACCATCTGTTGAGGGATATAGCTCATAAAAGTGCTGCGATGCTTCAGGAATGCATTCATGCATGTCCCAGACACCAAACACGTGTTTTTTATCCTGATTGGTAGAATTGTCAGAAAAGAATACAAGCCGCATTCCTGTATAATAATCAGGTGGATAACCCACTCCCTGGCTCTCACCGAATTTTGTATCTTCACCATTATACCAGGAAAGGACCATAACCCCTTGCCTGAATGATGGCTCACAGACATTTGCGTAACTAAACTCCACATGATAACCATCAGGAGAACAGATCATCACGTCATCGCCAGGAGACATTTCACCAACTAGATCGCATAGATCCCGAATACCCGTACCTTTCACAGCACCCTTATCCTTATAATTCCTTGTTTCATTCTGGTCCCATTTGTCACCCTCAAACACTGCTCCCTGATGGTAATAATGCGTCACTCCGTCTCCGTAGACTGGCAAGTTTGCTTCCATCCACTGGTATGTTACAGTCGTTTCGTGTATGATCGTTCCATTTACTGCATACTTTACTACATACACTTCTGACGTTGGTCCCGCTGCCTGTACTACTGTCAAAGACAAAAAGAACACAAACACCAGCCAGACAAATATTGTTCGATTCATAATAATATGTATTTTCACGTTTTTCTCCTTCCGATCACTATACCAAGTATCAAGCTCACCATGACTATGAGGGTCCAGATAATAGTAGAGTTTGCTTGCAATGAGCCAACAATTGAACCCTGTATCCCACCGGCATCCGCATCAAAAGGAATTGATGTAGTTGAGTGATACAGATTAGAAGCATGACTTGTATGGTTAACAGCTACCTTGATCTTCACCCCTCCAACAATGTTTTTTTCAGTTGATCCGAGAAAGGTCAATTTACCGGAGTAAGTTTGTTCTTTGACTGACCTGTCACCGTAGAATGTCAATTCAATTCTCCTGTTTTCGTCAGTGTTACTTAACTGTATAACTTCCGGAGAAACCCGAAACGGAATATTTTCAGTTCCAACCACAACTTCACCGTTATAGTCATGTGACGTGACATAGACAATTGCAGTATTCTCTCCATCCACCGGTACTGTGATGTTAATAGATGGTGGACCTACTGCAAAACCGGTTGCAGAAGCTGCATACGGAACTATACAAAAATACACGATTAGAATTATCAAAAACATCCATTCTTTATTCATTTTCATTTTATACCTCCGCCCAGAATACAAATTTCGCGCCCTGTGTCCCAGCTTCAATACAACCAGATGGAATCTTAAGCTGAGTTACTACGTCTTTTGAATTTGATTCCGGGATATGTGCAATAATAAATGCAGGATTATACAGTCTGCTATCCACGTACAGCGACTGCTCATAGAAATTCTGTGCTGTTTCGCTTTCACTGTTAACTTCGAGCACCACATTCACAGCCGATGATCCAATATTTGTAATCTTAACTGATTCATTATTTGAGTTGTAACCTGCCACTACATTCCCATAGTCTATCACACTCCTGTTAAGCGAAATTCCAACCATGGGGATATTTACGTTTGTATGTGTGGTTAGCGATGAAAAAGGGGAAAGAGGAGGGGATGGCGATGCGTCTCCAAGAACAACAGTCTCAAATATTGTATTTTCTGGATAAATATATGTAACCTCTTTGTTATCGTCCGAGACATCTGCAACCTTTATAATATCCATAGTCACTGTATTTCTTTCTATTGTGATCTTTGCGTATCCAAGCATATGTTCAAAGCTGTTCTGATAGCCCGGTATCTTTTCCTCAGCAAGCGAATACGACGGCGCCCCACCGCATCCTAACACTACATATTGAATTCCATTTTTCTCGTATCGCTCATAGGCATGCACGTGACCGTTGAATACCGCATCCACACTACTATTTATGAAAATATATTCCCAGTGATCCCCCAGATGCGACCATCCACCCCAATGACGTTTATCAGAGCTGTATGGTGGATGGTGGAAAGATACGAATTTCCATGTCGCATCGCTGTCAAGGTCATCCTGCAACCATTTTGTCTGTTCAGTCATGTCTGCCCAATCATTGCTATCGAGTATTGTGAAATGTGCATTTCCGCAGTCGAACGAGTACCACTGGGGGACATTAAACGCATCGTAGTAATTCGTATGATTATCTTCATGATTTCCAGGCACAGGATAGACCGTAGTGTTTGCCATCATCGCCCTTGCGGCATTGAAAAAGTCATTCCATTCTTCAAGGTTCTCTCCGAAACATATCATGTCTCCAGTATGCAGCACGAACGAGATGTTCTCTTCTTGTGCAATACGGTCTGCTACAAGTTTGTGCCTCTCCATTTGCGTGAATAACGAAGTTTGTTCTCTCGTATCCCCATACACGATGAATGTGAATGAACTGTTAAGTGGGAATGTTCTGAAGCTATGGTCATCAGTGCATAGGTGTTCATTTCCAACTGTTAATTGATAGTGATATATCGTATTTTGTGTCAGGTTTGTGATAATGAGATGATGAAGTTGCTTGTGTTTCGTATCAGCAATTGTATGGTCGTATCCACTACTCCCAGTATAATATTCCCCTGTTGCATATTTTACTATTCCAGTAGTTGCATTTTCTGTCTTCCAGTTGATAGTAGCTGAGTTTATACCAGTGTTAGTGATATAGGGACCCCACAAAATGTCGGCATCTGCGATGGGGATGATGATAAGACCAATGATCATAATACAGACCATGCCTCCTGTCTTCGTTCTTTTCAATTTCATATCATTTTTTTCAAAAAATGAAAAGAGAGGCTTTAAGCCTCTGCCCAAAATACAAATGTCGCACCTTGTGTTCCAGCTTCATTCCAATCAAATGGAACCCTGAGCTGAGTTACTACGTCTTCTGAGTTTGATGTTGCAATATTTGCAATTATGGTTGCGGGATTGTACAGCCCGTTATTTACAAACAGCGACTGTTCGTAGAAATTCTGTGCTGTTTCACTTTCACCATCAGCTTCAAGTGTTACATCCACATAGGATGAACCGATGTTTGTTATTCGAACATATTCGTTCTCCGAACTCAGACCTGCCCTCACATTACCATAGTCTATCTCGGTCCTGTTCAGCGAGATTCCAACCATCTGTATATTTACGTTCGCAGTTGCAGTAAGTGTTGAGGACGGTGGAGATGATGATGGTGGGAGATCGTTCAATTGTATTTCGACAACCTGTTTCACGTTTTCATTATTTGCCAGGTCCGAACCCGTAAATTTAAGCGGCCAATCAGTTTCTGGCAAGGCTATTCCATTAAGTTCATTTACAAGAAGTATGTTATTGTTTCTTTTCACAAACGCACTGCTAAAGGTTTTGCTGTAGCCATCGCTTGCGATTACTGTAACATTATATCCCTGATCTGCAACTGCATCATTGAAATAATGTTTAGATTCTTCATTCACATCATCGTCTACCACACCAACTAACAACCATAATGGAATTCCTCTCCAGTTTTGGTCACTATCATCTGTCCAGTCAACACCGTGACATCCCACACAAGATTCGAATGTCGAACGGTCCGTGATATCAGTAATAGCGCCTGTCAGTGTCAGGTCCCATTCATCTACACTGCCAAATATCTCTATTTTATTTACATATTTAACCCAGAAGTGTCCATCTGTTATTGGAATATCTGATCTTATGAATGCAACTCTCAATGGTCCACCAAACTCATCTGGTATCGAAGCACCATCTTCTTCATATGCTAAGACCATTGTCAAAGGTTCATCTGTTTCTTCTTCATTTGTACTATAGATGGTAATATCACCCATTACCTGATCATAGGTGTATGTCATTGAATATCCATCAGAAGCTGTGAGCTTTATGCTGTTTGAAGGTGAAATTCCACCAACAAGGTCTGTCAGATATGTTAAATTAACGCCAGTATATGTGTAGGGACCTACGATTACACCGGTTGATTTCTTGAATCCACCGCTTGCCGTGTAAGCTGGCATTGCTTTGACCTCATCGAGAGAGTATACCTTTGTCTCACTACCGATCAAGGTGAGATCTGCCTGCGGAGGAGCTACCGCTACATCCAGTTCAATTCTTGCGATGTTGCCAACCTTCTGTCCGCCGGATAGATATGGTCCGACAAGTTTGAGGGGTGCCAATGGTTTTCCATCATCAGTGAGTTCAGGTAGTGGCGTGCCATTTAAGTAACATGCAACTATGTAGCTGTCGTTTTCTGCAAGGTATGTTGAATCTAATGTACTGCTGTACCCATCACCTGCGATAATCTTTACATCATACCCATCAGCAGCAATTGCATCATTAAAAGCGCCGGAACCATGTGTTACTGTATCATCCACATCCCCCACCAGATACCACAAGGGAACGCCTTCCCATTCATTATTTTCGAAATCAGTATATGAAGCGCCGTGACATCCCATGCAATCTTCAAATCCTGAATTGCTGATTGTATCATCTAATGCCCCAGCCAATTCAAGTTCCCATGTTGTTGCTTCTTCGGTTGCTGCCACTGGCATAACTAAGCTTAAGCCTAAGCCCAATCCCATAATTGCAATGCATAACAGTCCCATTATTTTTAATATTCCCATTTTATCTCCATCCATTTTCTACTATTTTTATAGCATATAATTTATAAAATTGTATAGTTCAAGTCAATCCGGGCGTAGCGAGGATTTTCTTGTATTGATCTATCTGAATAGTGCCGTTTCTGGTTGCTGCAATTAACCAATTAATTAATTTTGTTGAAATGAACACAGTGTATCAATTGCTAACGGCTGTAAAACCCAATTTGTGCAAAATTTAGGGAGAGGATTAAGTTTCCTCTGCCCAAAATAAAAATGTCGCATCCTGTGTACCAATTTCATTCCAATTAGATGGAACTCTCAGTTGAGTTACTATGTCTTCCGAGCTTGATGTTATAATCTGTGCAATTATGGTTGCAGGATTGTACAGCCCATTATCTACAAACAGCGACTGTTCATAAAAATTCTGTGCGGTTTCACTTTCACCATCAACTTCAAGTGTGACATCAACATCGGATGAACCAATATTTGTTATTTCAAGTGATTCATTATCTGAACTAAGACCAGGCCCAACATTCCCATAGTCTATTTCAGTTCTGTTCAATGAGATACCGACCATAGTCACTTCCACGTTTGCAATTGCAGTTAGCGATGTTGAAGCGTCTCCCTCACTACTTTGGGTGGTATATATTTCGATATCACTGATGGTTCTTACAGACAACCCATTTGAAGAGGGGTATGTCCCACTATAGTTGTACCTGTATTCTTCATCCAGGCACTCATGCATATCCCAGTTGCCAAATACGTATTGTCCCGCAGCATTTGTGGTTTGGGCAAAAAAGACAAACTGCATCCCTTCTTCATATGTTGGTGCATAGTTTCCGTCTTTATACCAACACAGGACCATAGGACCCTGTTCAGCCTCAGGTGCATAGACATCATCATAAGCAAAATATCGATGGAACCCATCAGATGCCTTGATCTTAATTTCATCACCTAACGACATTCCACCTACAAGGTTGCACAGGTCTTTAATATCGGTACCCTTTAAGGCTCCCTTTTCCTTCAAGTTTAGTGTCTCTGTTGGATCCCACTGGTCACCCTCAAAGATAGGACCCTGATGATAATAGTGTGTGTCTCCGTCTCCACAAACCGGCAAGTTACTTTCCATCCATCCGGTGGTTACTGTTGTTTCATATAGTATCGTTGTTCCGTCTGGAGCGTATTTTACTACGTGCACTTCGGTTGTAGCGGATGCCTGTGCAGGCATCGCTAAACATGACACTACAATGCATAACAGCATTGCCAGTGTCATATTTTGTCTTATTTTCTTCCACATCATTCTATTCACCCTGGTTTTTGTATCATTATCAATTCAGTTTTTTTGAATTAATTACCCGTTATGTTCAACCAAACATAACGTGATTGTTTATAATCCTTTCGAAAATAACAACCTTATGTATAGTGTCGAGTCAACCATACAATGTCGCCAGATAGAAAGGGTCAAAATCGATGCGAAAAACGGCGCTACCACACGCGCGAGAGCGCGGCACGTTCCTATACCATGAAATACAAAATGGTTTTCAAGCGGTGTTATATTTGCAGATATGAGAATTGCATGGTTGGGTTTGGGGTTGTGGATTTGGTAGCAGTGGAATGCGCCACCTACGGCGGGGACTGATGCTCCGATTTATTCAGTTTAGGTTAATTGCTATGTCTCGCTCTCTTTGACATCGGCACCCGCATGTACGCACAATTTGCCTGCGAGTACTATGTGTCTGTGCGCTGGCGGCGCTGTGTAGAAACCTG
>JAUWBW010000240.1 GCA_030609665.1 Methanosarcinaceae archaeon
TTGTCGGCAGTGGCATAAGGGATCTCGCGGCTTAAAAATGCGAGCACATCTCCTTTTTCAATGACTCCATCGATCTCAGCCATAATTTGTTCTTCTTTGTAGCCGGCGATACTGATCGCACCTTTGCTGCATAATTTTGTGCAGTATCCACATCCATTGCACACAAGTGGATTTATATCGACATTGCCGAGTTTATTTTTTGAGATCGCATCAAATGGACATTTGAGGCACTCGTCGCAATTGTTGCATAAAGAGCGCTCAATCTGTGCGATCTGTGGGTCAAGTCTGATCACTTTATCCGAAATGAACGCGCTGGTACGTGCAGCCGCAAGTCCTGATTGTGCGATCGTGTCTGTGACATCCTTTGGGGATTGTGCAGTTCCGCAAACGAAAATTCCATCTCTTGATGTATCGACAGGTTTGAGTTTTGAGTGTTTTTCCTTAATAAATCCATCTTCGCTGAGTGTTACATTTAGTATATTGGCGACCTGCTTTGTACCGGATGATGCTTCCATTGCTGATGATAGCACAACCATATCGGCAGGTATTTCTTTCAATTCCTGGGTAAGAGTGTCTTCGATTTTAACAACAAGGTTGTGATTTGCTTTTTGTACCACTTCAGCCGGACGCCCGCGCACAAAAGAGATGCCCATATCCTGTACTGCGCGGTAATAGTTCTCATACAATCCAAAGGCGCGAATGTCGATATAACATATTGTCACATTGGCATCAGGATATTTCTTTGCGATAAGGCTTGCATGTTTAAGTGCTGCCATGCAGCAGTAGCGTGAGCAATACTTATTTCCGCTTTTGTCCTCGTCTCTTGAGCCCACACACTGTATCATGACAATGTTGTGTGGCATTGAATTGTCAGATGGGCGTGCGAATTTTCCAAGTGTTGGACCGTTGACCCCGAGTATTCGTGCAAGTTCCATTTGGGTGACAACATTTTCAAAAATACCGTATCCATATTGTGGTTTCCTGGAGGCGTCATATTCATCGAATCCGGTTGCCACGACAATAGCACCAACATCAAGTTCGATCATCTCGTCCTTTTGTTCAAAGTCAATAGCATCTACTTTGCAGACATCCCGGCACTTGCCACATTCTCCGCCTGTAAGTTCGATACAATGTTCGGGATCGATGGAATATACCTGTGGTACGGATTGGGCAAAGCGCATGGATATTGCCTTTTTGTCCTTTACACCGCAGTTATAGTCATTTTCCACATACGTAGGACACACTTTGCTACACCTGCCGCATGCCATGCAGTTGTCTTTCACGTACCTTGCTTTTTTACGTATTGTGACTTTGAAATCACCTGCACTGCCATTTACGTTTTCAACTTCCGAATATGTGAGGAGTGTGATGTTTGGGTGCGAGCCGACCTCGTTCATGAGGGGACTCAATGAACACATGGAGCATTCTTCAGCAAGTTTTTCAGGAGAAAACATCTTTCCGATTTTTGCAGTATTGCCACCAATTGTTACATCCTTCTCGATGAGATATGTGTGAACGCCGTTGTTCGCAAGGTTGAGTGCGGAATTTATTCCTGCAATACCGCCACCTATGACCATTGCATTTGGATTGATCGTAACTTGTATTGGAATTAGTGGGAGAGCTGTCTTTACGCGTTTGATCTTGCCATTTAGAAGTGATATTGCTTTGTTTGTTGTTGCAAGGTTATCCGGGTGTACCCAAGAGCATTGTTCGCGAAGATTTGCGATCTCAAGCATTGATGCATTCAGTTGTACGTCCTCTACGCATTTGCGGAACAGTTTTCCGTGTTTTGTCGGCGTACAGGCACCTATGATGACTTTATCGAGTGAATGTTTGTCGATACTTGTTCTTATCAAGTCTTGTCCGACATTTGAACATAGATACTCACAATCAAAAGTAGAGATGTTATCCGATCGAATTTCCTGTTTCACTGACTGGATATCGATAATATCAGATATGTTCCCGCCGCAGTGGCAGATAAATACGCCAATCTGTTCGTTTGAAAGACTCATTGGTTTGTACTTGAATGTATTTGGTATTTAAAATTGACCGGTCAGCACAAATAACTATCCGGTATGAGAAATATTACCATGCAATGTATCCGTTTCAGGATAGTAGTTCTAAAAGATTTGTAATATTGGTTTGAAATAAAAATAATATGGTATGAGTGAATTGTGGTGACATTCGATTTAAATTTAGACAAAACTCTTTAGTCGCTGTATGTTTTCAAGAATTGTTTTGTTCTCTGCCATTATTTCATCTTCAATGGTTTTTATGACATTTTCAAGTGGTACGACGAGTTTATAGAGTTTGATCGGGCGCCCTTTCCCTTCGCTCTTCTTCTCTTCCCGGATGTTTACCCAATTATATTTATTCAGATGCCGCATGGCAATGCTCACTTCAGGCTGCCTCAGTCCCGATGCCATCTCGATATCACGAGATGTGATCTCATCTACATTCGATAAGCAAGCAAGTGTTAGGGCAACAGGTCTGGTTAAATTCAGTTTTCGAAGCAACTCAACCATTTCAAATTCACTATCCCCCATCATTGTAATTTGTTCATATATCATATAATCACCAAATAACTCCCATAATTTCTGAAATATATTAATTGTCTATTAACATATAAGATTTATGGGCTGCATATTATATATACACCGTATATATATCTACTGCAAGAATGAAGTTTAATCAATATTTTACGGTATTGGTAC
>JAUWBW010000172.1 GCA_030609665.1 Methanosarcinaceae archaeon
TCCTCAAGGGTATCGGCAATCTCCCTAAACGCAAGGAACAGCACTTTTCGCTGGCTGTCAACTGATTCGACCCTTGGCTCGGAAGCGAACCAGATCTCCTTTTCGGTGCTTCCTCGTGTGATCGAGACACATGAAAGCATATCTGCCTGTGTCAACCTGTAGATTGAATCGTTACCGGCCGGTGTGACCCATGCAGGGTGCATTGATCTTAAATTGCCAATGAACTTTGTCCAGTTGACCGTTGCAGATGCCTCAAGGTTCAGGTGCAGATGTGCACGTTCGCCTGTTGTCTTTTCATCAAGGTTTTCGAGAAACTTTGCATATTCCCTGCTTGACTCATCGACTTCCTTTTCATCCTTTTGTACGAGTTTCTCTGCAACATCCTTGAAGAACGGTGCAAGGTTTAAATCGCTTGGAGGTTTGGTTGCAAAGGATACTCCAAAGAATGCGATTCCGCTCAGCAACATTCCCACAATGACTCCGTGGTTCATGAGGATAGGGTGTATAGTCTCAAGATAATAAGGTGCCATTGGCGCGGTCTTTATAAGATCCACAGCAATGAACCCGATCTGGACAACTGCTCCGACCACAAGTCCTGCAAGTGCACCTTCCTTTGTTGCACGCTTCCAATAGATTCCACCCATGATCGGGAAGAAATATGATGCGCTTGCGATAAAGGTCGCTATGTGAATTGCTTCAAGGATTCCGTCAATTAAGAAAGAGCCTATTGTTGCACCAGCAACAACGATCAGTACACTGACCCTGTTAATCATAAGCATCTCTTTCATTGTAGCATCAGGTTTTATGTATCTCTGGTAGATATCACGGGAAAGACATGATCCGCCGGATGTTGCGAAGGTATCGGCACATGACATGGCTGCTGCTGCAAGACCAATAGCACTGAGTGCGACAATGATCGGTGGGAAGTTACTGACTATGAATACCAAAAGCGCAGGTTCTGCCTCCGCCATTCCCATCGGGAAACCGGCTGCTGCAATATTAGGATATATAGCATTGAGTCCAATCGCGATCACGGCACACGCTGCAAAAACGATTGCAACCAATAGTGAACCCAATATCATTCCAAATCTTGCGGACTTTGCATCCTTTGCAGCCCAGACTCTCTGCCATGGGTCCTGTTCTGTCATCCATCCCGGAATAATTGCGAATATGAAGATAAGTACCATCGGAAGTCCGATTATGAACGGATTCCACCATGTGCCCGGCACATCGCTGAACAGTTGGGACACGGAAATTTCTGCCATGTCAACTCCACCTGATGTTGCAGCACTCACTGCAAGGGCTGCCATTACAAGTGCAAAGACTGACAGGAATGCGAATTGGACGACATCAGTCCACACTACCGCAGACAAACCGCCAAGGGTCACATATATAGATATGGCAATTGCGACTATCGCTGCTGCGTAGATCGGGCTTAATCCGTAGAATACTGACAGGATAAATGCAAATCCTTTGATATCAGCCACTGCAAAGAGTATCATCACAATGGTGATGATTATCGCAACAGGAGCGCGTATTGCGCTGCTGTACCTCATTTCAAGAAGTTCCGGCTGTGTAACGGAAGGCAAGTTCTTTATCCTGCCAACCAGAAGTGCAATTATCAGCAAGGCAGCAATGTTCGGGAAAACAAATCCCCATATCGAGCCCATTCCAAGCAGCATGTAAAAACCAATGACTGCAAGGAGTGCTCCTGCCGTAAGCCATGACGCTGCAGCTGAAAAGCCAATGCCAATAGCACCAACTTCCCTGCCTGCGAGCCAGAAATCAGTTACTGATTTCTGTCTTTTCGAAAAATACCATCCAATTGTTATGAGTCCTAATAAATAGACTGCAAGCAATATCAAAAATGTTTGATAACCTTCCATAAGTATTACCTCTTATAACCTCTGTTATACCATTAAGAATATTCAATAACTGTATATTTGTTTTATAAAACTTAAAGTAGCCATCATAATTATACTTAGATGACTACGACATGTTATTGGGATGGATATATATTATCTTTATGTAAACAGGCACAGTTCTAAAATCCAGTTATTTCAGTGATGATGGAATAAAATTTCACCGCAGAGTACACTCACCTCCTACGGAGTTGAGTGCTTGCTACTCCCGCAAGGCGTGTAGGTCAGAGTGTGAGCAAAACCCCATTTTCAAAGAGTTTTGATATTTCATGCTTCCTTACTCATGCAGCATTTTTTGTATTTTTTGCCTGACCCACAAGGGCATGGTTCATTTCTTCCGATCTTTATCTTTTTGGGTTTTTCATTGTATTCAAACTCGAAAGGATCATCGTCAAGGAATATATCATCATACATGGACTTTGAGTCATTAATTGAATGCAAATATTCAATATTCTTTCTGGAAAAGTGGTCCAAAGGATATTTTTTACATGCATTGAACAGAACGCTGTCATATTCTCCTGCAATTGTCAATTCAATATCTTCTTCGCTATCGATTATCTCATCCATCCTGTCTTCTTCAAAGGCTCTTCGTATATCCGGCATCACAGATGGATCATGGAACGACGCAAGATCGCCTGCTACAAGACTTGCAAATGTGGGGTCGCCTGTGGTGTTTAATAATTTGAGTAAATATTCTTTAATATCATCTTCGTGTGAAGGGTACTTGGTGGTTAAAAATGCAAGTGCAGTCGTGACAGTACTTCTTGTAAAAGAATCCAGTGTCTCATCGAATGAAAAGCGCTTAAGATCTTCTATGGCATCTTCCCCGAAAGCAATAAGGTTACTTGCTACATTTTCTGTCAGCCATGAATCAAGATCATCACTGCGGTATCGAATTGTGTCCAGTAAAAGTTCCAAAGCTTCTTTGGTGTTTATGAGGGGGAGTATGTGGACAGCATGTATTGGAACCCATCCTCCTCCATAGTCCTCCCTATCCCAGCATCGTCCATCCTGTATTACTTTCCGAAGCCAGAAAACTGCATCATCTCTCTTCGCAATTTCCATGGCAATTTTTTTGTTGACATAAAGTCCCAGTACTTTTAGTAGATCTATTAGTATTTCAGTGGGCATTTTAGATAGTTCAGGTTCTACCATGTACCATCCAATGTTCGTTTCGTTTGCAATCAGATCGCCGAAATCTTCGTCAAGATCTTCATCTTCTATAATGATTTCATCTAGCGATTGTATTATGCCAAAACGATTCTTTGCTTTTTGATAAATGTCCATTAGGATCTCATTTTCGTGTCCTTCAATACGAATAAAATTTGACTTAATCATTCCTGAATAGATTATTTTTTCTTTGAATGGCAGGAGTACAGTATCAACATACACTGGCAAATTGGATGAAAAATCACTCATATCTTCATATAAACCCAGAACGGCATAAGCTTTTGGACTGTTTAATGGTTGCAAGAAGATTATATGATCTTTTGGGTGGTTAATCACACAGAACTTACCTTTTACGAATGTTTTCCAATTTATTATTATATTTAGTTCATCCTCGTTAAAATTAAATGGGTTTTCATCAGTAAATGAATCGATTAGTTCTATATTGGAAAATAAAATCTTATGAAGTAATTGTATTTGGTTTCTGTCCCTGTCTTTAAAATCCGGTTTAGTCACTCCTTTTATTACAGGAAATTCCTGATTCACATAATATAGAAGTGCCCAATTAAGTTTGTAAAAAAGAGCGGCATCTTGTTTTGACAATTTCATATTCTCAACTCACGACCAATAATATAATTTTTATTGTGCTGTAAATTCATCAATTTATTATAAGTAAATAACCACCATTCATTAAACCTTTTTTAACCTTTTCGACATTCGCTCACCCTCTATAAAAAATGACAGAAACGATTTAAAAACTGTATATTATATATTTAATGAAGTTGTATATTTGTCAACAAACATCCCGCTTGAAGATGATAGTTGATGGAACAGATAAACAAAAAAGAGCTTAGTGAACGAGATATTTGTACTAAATATATCACTCCTGCTATTAGCCAGGCCGGATGGAATTTACATACCCAGATACGTGAGGAAGTTACTTTTACCAAAGGTAGGGTTATTGTTAAAGGTCAATCGGTGAGCAGAGGAAAACCTAAGCGGGCGGATTACATACTTTATTACAAGCAGAATATTCCGATTGCTGTTATTGAAGCTAAAAAGAACACGTATGGTGTTGGCGAGGGTATGCAACAGGCGCTCGGATATGCTGAGACGCTGGATATTCCTTTTGTTTATAGTTCAAATGGTGATGCTTTTCTTGAACATGAT
>JAUWBW010000180.1 GCA_030609665.1 Methanosarcinaceae archaeon
GAATGTTGATACATATAAATTTATATACGAAAAAAATACTTAGACAAAGAGGATGGATTTTAAATGATTTCATATAGTGGGTTAACGGGATTGGTAGGAGCAGCATATATTTCTAAAATAAGATGTACATCAATAATTGAACTTAAAAACATCATTGAACCCTCTTTTAAAGATATTCATTATTCTAAGCAAGATTTTATTGATTGAATAGAAAAATTTACAGAAAATCACATCTTAAAAAAAAAGGATGATATTGGTCAATTAGAAGCATTAAATTATTTGTATTTGTTTAGCTCATGCACAACTCTTTTCTGAGCAATTCTTCCAGTTCTTCAAATCCATTCTTTCCTTGCAGTCTCCATGATGCCAACAAAGATGCAATATACTGATAATTCTCTGCTCCATTCTCTGAACGGAAACAACCGATAATTTTTCTAATTATCACATGCTCTCGCATTGCCTGTTCACCCAGATTATTTGTCGGCTCCATCCCAGGGTACAGAAGACATGTGTGCCAGCATCCAAAGCCATTTCTGATATAGGTCAAAGGCTTTTTCAACTCATTGAATTCATCAAATCTTTGAACTATATCCTCAAGTTCCGCCTCAAATACTGCTTTTTGAGATATTCTCGCATCCATCGGAGGATCCTTATCAATGAATATTTTCAAAGCTTTGAAACATGCATGTATCTCTTCCGATAATCGTTTCCCATTTTCTGAAACCTTTTCAAAATCATCTACCTCACGAAGAAGGTGTGCCCAACATCGTTGAAGAATACCGATCTTACTATAAGCTCGCCACCCATCTACAATAACAGGACCAGAGTAACCTTTTCCAAGTATCTCATCAAGAACCTTACCACCTCTTGATTTTCGTATGACTACCAGCGTTTCATCATCATTATTTCGGAATATCCACAGCCAACATTTTTTGCCGTTAACCTTGAAACCAGTCTCATCAATGTATATCCACTCTGAATTTCTAATATTCACAATTGTCCTGTCATATTCATTTTTACAAGCTCCCCCAACCCTCAATAGTACATCATGAATGCCTTTTACACTAATCTTGAAATCATGACCATATAATAAAAAGTCCTGAATTTTTCTTAACACACCACGCAGATGGAATTTCAGCATTGTAATATAAACCAACAGGTAAATCCCAAAGTTCCCTGTTTGTGGACAGTCAGCGTCTTTGGAAATAAACTGATGACCACAATGTTGACACCTGACCCCCCACCGATTAAATTGAGTGACTTTGATTTTTTGTGGAGGTGGAATGTCCTCAATTACGGATTTTTCAAATTTATTCAATATCTCTAAGTCAGAACTGCCACAGTTTTCGCATTGGTGGGCAACTACATCTTTTACTTCATCAGGTTGTGGTGTTGGACGTGTTGCGCCCCTATGACCTTTCGGTGCACCACGTTTTTTTGATTCATTATTATCATTTGGTATTTTCTTTATTTTTTGCAATCTCTGAGCAGATGGCGGAGTATGAGGGTTTTCGTAGAAAAGTAACTTCTTTTTGAGCTTTTCGTTCTCTTGTTCAAGCTCTTGAATGTGTTTAATAGATGATTCTCTCTCGGCAGTAAGTTGTGTGATGGTTTGTTCGAGTTTGTTGATGTATTTGTTTGAATTCAATCTTCACACACGACCACGTAGACGGTTTTATCAAGATATTCTTTGGGGCAATCAATCTTTGCCCCAGTACCAAATTTAGTGACGGTTTTCTGAAAGAAACCTATTACATCTTCAGTCAAAAGAAGTTTGCCTGTGTCTATTTCTATACGTTTCATTAATAACTTAATATATATTAATATATATGAAGGTTTCGATAAAATGTGCGAACTATGGGTGAAATCGTAAAAATGTCAAAATTTAAGGATAATGAACGTGTTTAAAATTGGTTAGCTAAACAAATACAATAATTCTAAAGTATACATTCCCTCCACTCACACATCCCGAACCACCCTCCTGAGTACTACCGCGTCAAATGTCCCCACATCTCCATCCTCCGCAACCTGAAATTCGCCATCATAGTATGGATTTTCAGGCTCATGCTTCACTTTGATAATAGTCGGTTCATAAAAATTCTCAAAACCGTTTTCATAACCGCTGGTCAATACCGATAGATCCTGTGGCAGGGTTTTTAAAAGATCAACTAACTGGCCGACTGTGGAATGGAATACTTCTTTTTTACTCATTGCGATTCCTCCGTTCCACTCAATTCTGCCTCGATCTCTTCAATGCTTGGCAGAGACGATCTGAACTCATCCGGCAGATTTTTTGTAATTATGTATTCACTCACCCCAATCGGTTTATGAACATCCTTCAGGGCATATTCCACCACAGTATCATTTTTCGATTTGCAGATAAGAATGCCGATAGTGGTATCATCCTGTTCTGATTTTAAAATTCCATCCACAGCCGACACATAAAAATTAAGTTTACCTGCAAATTCAGGTTTAAATTTGACCGTCTTTAGTTCAACCACCACATAACAATGTAGTTTGACATGATAAAACAACAGATCAATAAAAAACTCATCACCGGAAACTTCGAGCTTGTATTGTTTTCCCAGATAAGAAAAACCAGCACCCAATTCCAATAAAAAATGGGTCACATGGTTTATCAGAGCATCTTCCAGCTCTTTTTCATCATGCTTTTCTGTTAATCCCAGAAAATCAAAATTATATGGATCTTTCAAAGTTTCGATTGCCAAATCGGACTGAGGTTCGGGCAATGTTGCTTTAAAATTGTTTATAGATTTACCTTCACGCTTGAACAGATCACTTTCAATATGGTGGGTCAAAACGGATCTTGACCAGCTGTTTTGGATCGTTTTTTGAACATAAAATAGGGCTTCGTCAGCATTTTTTGTTTTGGTAATAATAACAACATTGTGCCACCATGGTATTTGCGTAGCAAGTTGCTTCGCAATTTCTTCCTGTGCAGACCAGAAGCAATACCATTTTCTAATCTGTTCAAGATTTCGTTTTGAAAAACCCTTCATCTCGGGAAATTCTACCATTAAATCGTGACTGAGATTAGAGAGAAATCCATCGCCCCATTTTGCAGTAGCCTGCTTTTCCACAATATCCGCACCAAGCTCCCAATAAAACTGCAATAGCTCAGAATTTACTTTAACTGCCGCTTTTATCTGAACCAATCTAACCTTATTTTTAAGCTCTTTCAACCAGACAGAATAATCTTCATTGATAGTTAAGGAGTTATTCATGCCAGCTTCACCTTCTCCAAATTTTCTTTGCCATTTTATAGATCCCCAATTATGGCAAATACGCCATAATTACAATATTTAACATCTACTAAATATTATCCTACAAATTATAAAAATGATAGTTTTTGTATTCATGGCCTTGTACTAAAAGTCGCCGTGCCCCTGCCCTCGCAATAAAGTTAGATCCCACAAT
The DNA here is from genome assembly GCA_030609665.1 of Methanosarcinaceae archaeon. Taxonomy (GTDB): domain Archaea; phylum Halobacteriota; class Methanosarcinia; order Methanosarcinales; family Methanosarcinaceae; genus Methanovorans. Next base: position 3,439 of record JAUWBW010000180.1, read on the forward strand.
ATTTCAGGCACGTTTTACATAATGCAATTGAACCAAACCGGAATCCGATGATCTTTGAACCGATCCCGCACACATTCCTTACTCGTCAACCCCGAAGCCTCAAAAACTGGTCGATCAGTCCCTTCATTTCCGGTCGATCTTGTACCTCAGTCGCAGAAAGACCGCTTTGCACGGCTGTAACGACCTGTTCATGCTCCCCTACATAGATATTATACAGAAGATCGATGATGGGAGGGTACTGTTCATCGTTCCCCTCCGCCACAGCATCAAGATAGTCATTCCGATGCTCGATGCCGAAATAGATGGTCGGATATCCATTCTTCTCAAGTACAAAGTTCATGAGAGCTCTTGAAACCCTGCCGTTACCATCGACAAACGGGTGTATCGTGACCAATTTCGTGTGAAGCAATATTGCAAGTTCGAATGGATGCATCTTGTTCCTATTTTTGCGATACCATTTGACAAGTTCCTTCATCATTTCAGAAACTTCAAATGCCGGAGGGGGTTGGTGTTCGGCTTTTTCAATAAGGACCTGTATTCTTCGATAGACTCCGGCAGATTCGAGCAGGTCATTCATAATAATTGCATGAACCTCCTTTATCAATTTTTCAGAAACATCTCCTTCGTAGTT
>JAUWBW010000149.1 GCA_030609665.1 Methanosarcinaceae archaeon
CTCAAACGCACGCTTGTGATCCTGAACAGTCGGTGCAAAGGCAAGCGACTTACCGTCAACGAACGCCTGAAGCGTAAACTCCTCACCCACAAGGTTCTCTTCAATAACTACGCTGTCACCCTCCAAAAGACTGGCAGCATACACTTTTGCAGCCTCGATATCAGGAAGCTGGTCACCCATAACCTTGACACCTTTTCCGCCTGTCAGACCTGCAGGTTTTACTGCCACATTTCCAACCTTGTCAATAAATGCATCCATTTCGCTCTTTTCTGTAAAAACACCAAAAATAGGGCAGCCACCGATGTTGTGCTTTTTCATGAAATTGCGAGCCCATGCCTTATCGAACTCGATCTGTGCAACCGCCCTTTTTGGACTGACCGTCCGGATGCCAGCATCTTCCAGCGCATCGGCAAGAGAAACTGCAAGCGGGGCTTCGGGTCCGACCACTGCAATTTTAATGTTCTTGGACTTTGCATAATCCACAACCTTTTCAACATCTGTCTCGCTAACAAGAAGAAAATCCTCGCATAATCCTGCTATACCCGGGTTCTTCTTTGCCATCACTGCGAACATGGTCGGGTTTCGATTGCTCCTTGCTATCGCTTCTGCAATTGCGTGCTCTCTTCCTCCGCCACCAACAACTAAAATATTCATCTATTAAACCTCATTAAAATTTAAAAATGATTTCTTTGGATTTCTGCATAGAACGTGAATCCATATTGAATCTCATATTAAACATCGATTTTACTAAATTATTATTTAACCACCAAAATTAGAATAGCATTTGAATTTAATGTGGTAACATAAATATCTTACTATTTAAAGACACTTCAAGATCGATCCTGAACTACAAGGTCACTTGCCTTTACAAGAGGGATCAGGGCAACGCCAACCGAATCCAATCTCTCCCTCGCATTTTCCTCGCGATCAACCACAGTAATAACCGTATCAACAACCCCTCCGGCATCACGAACTGCGGATATCCCGTCCAGCACCGAGCCGCCGCTTGTTGTGACATCTTCCATCAATACTACACGTGCGCCGTCTGTCAGATCACCGACAAATCGCCCGCCAGTACCATAATCCTTTACATCTTTCCGCACAAGCAAAAGCGGAAGTCCGGTCTCAAGCGAAACAGCTGTCGCAATAGGAACACCGCCAAGTGCAACACCGCCCACAATATCGAGGTCAATGTCACTGATCTTTCCGGCAGCTTGTTCTGCGATTATGCGAAGTGTAACAGGATCTGTGCTCGCTTTTTTAATATCAATATAGTACTTGCTTTTCTTTCCTGATGCAAGTGTAAAATCCCCGAACTTGACAGCGCCGCAATTCTTTAGCGCCGCAATGAGTTCTTCCTTTTTGTTATCTTTGCCTTTATCCTTATCTACTGACATTGTTATATCCCACCATCATATCATAACAATTTGACTTGACTTGACTTGACTTATAGTTACACGTACTTTGCTTACCATGGTTCCTTTTTGACACCAATGAAATATCCGATGATATTTGTCACCAGATGCAGCACAGGGGTAATTACCAACACCGTCACTACGATCCAGAATGAAAACATGGCAGTGAACCATTCCGGTGATATTAGATATGTAAACAGCCATGCACCTAAAACAAAATCCAACTGGTCAATGACCGGAAGCGGAGCGCCGCGCTTCAAACCGAGCCTGCGTTTAAAGAAACTCATAAACATATCACCGAAAAGTGAACCGCATGAAAGTGCGAGTATCACAATAACCGAGCTTGTGGTACTCATACCAAATGCCGGCAGGGTTGTGCCAAAAACAGCAAACCCACTCGATACCAGTCTCATCTGCAAAAGCCCGACTAACAAACCGCAAACAATACCTACAAGCAGTCCACGATACGTTTTTCCATCGCCTAAAATCCTGCGGCCATCTCCCATCATCCGTCCACCGTCTATAGGTTTTCCACCACCGAATACGGCTGCGAAAGGGTTTGGGATGTATGCCGGAAGCATTAACCAAATTGCAATAATTATAAGTTCGATCGTGTTATCAACTCAAAACTTTTTTGTTTAACATGTGTAGCATCCGTATTTAATATATCGAGACAAAAATGATGGTTTGCCCATACTCTGACAAAACCTTTATATTAGTATGGTATCTATACGGTGAGCGTATAATTGAATACAAATAAATCTCATTTTTAAAATAAATATTACAGGAATATAGTATGACTGACATTGAAAAAATAGTTACACCAAAAAATACAATGCTGGCAACCGTGCTTACATTTGTCTTACTAACGGTGTTACTTACAATAGGAATGTTGACACCTCTTGTTGCAAGACTCACAACAGGTGTGGAAATGAGTCTGGATGCCCAGTACTTTAATAATCGGTCGGCACTTCCGACCGCAGCGCTTGTGATGCTTCTTACACTATGTTTGTTAATAGGATACTTCGACGTAAAAAAATCATCAATAATTGCCGGTGCATCAATTGCATTATCAATCCTTTTTGCAATCGTATCGCCTTTTAACAACACCCCGATCGATATAACAGTTCCACTTGTGGCAATTGCACTTGCTGCAACACTGTATAAGATGTGGCGCTCTGTTGACAGGGAATCCAAATTCAAAACGATGCGCGGTATAAGTGCACATATCATACATTTGGGGATATTGATGATTCTGATCGGTGTCGTGGTCAGCACGAACACGAGAGTCGAAGAGTCAAGCATACTTTCGATTAATACAGTAAGTACATTTACTGACCAGCATTACAGTATCAAGGTCACCAGCATAACATCCGGTTATGAAGGCTCAATGTTTCAAAACTATCCGGGTTCATCGTATGTGACAAACATCAACTTTGATGTCTATAAGAAAAACAAATTTTTTGACAGTGGTCAGGTCAAGTATATAACTGACTTCAAATGGGGCCAGACATACACAACGACCTACATCAATAGGGGAGTGTATGAAGAACTTTTTATCGCCCCAAGGGCTGTCGATGAGGCAAACAGCCGTGTCAACCTATATGTCAGGACTGTGCCTTTCATGACTGTATTATGGGTTGGAATGTACCTGATGGCAATAGGCATTATTATTTTGGGTGTTACTGAACACGTAAAAGCCGGCAGGAACATTACAATGGAATCAGATATTCCAAAGAAAAAGAAACCAAAACCAAAACCATCCAAGAAAAAGGTTCAAAAACAAAGATCAGAAGTGCCGATGTCAGATATCGAGAAGAAATATGAAGAAAAACTTGAGCGTGAACTGATGAAGCGAAAGAGTGAACGTGGTGAGAACTAAAGAGAAGGTGATAATATGAGCGTAAATTTAGGAATGATATCGATCTGGTTATCCCTTGTTTTTGGACTTGGAGCCACAGTATATTCTATAATATCTTACTTTAATAGGGATGAAACTGCAAAACAAATATCCCAAAAACTTGAAATTGCATGTGCAGGAGCAATCACATTTGCGATAGTATTGATGACATATTATTTGTTAAATGTCAATGCAGCATATAATTACGTTTACCAGCACTCAAGTGCTGACCTTGCATTGGTTTACAAAATATCTGCCCTGTGGGCAGGGCAGGAAGGTTCGTTCCTTCTGTGGACATGGTTCATACTGCTGATGCTTCTCTTTATGCAGTACACAGGACACACCAAGTATCTTGTCAATACAAAATTGATGGGAATGACACGTTCTATTTCACTGCTGATCGCATCTGTATTCCTGTTGCTTTTAGTACTCAAGAATCCGTTCGCAGTGTACTATGCGATCCCCGGAGGAATGCTTGAATTAACCAACTGGGACGCTTTTGTAGTCCCATATGAGATACCATACGGACAGGGCATGAACCCATTGCTCAGGAATCCGTGGATGGCAATTCACCCACCGGTCCTGTTCCTTGGTTATGCAGCATTCACAATCCCATTTGCAGCAGCGATTGGAAATTTGGTACTGAATGATAGCAAATGGACAAAAATAGCAGCAGACTGGATGAGGATCTCATGGTTATTCCTGACCCTCGGCATCGGTCTTGGTGGATACTGGGCATACGAGGTACTTGGATGGGGAGCATGGTACTGGACCTGGGATCCTGTTGAAACCTCATCGTTCATTCCATGGGTCGCAGCAACGGCATACCTGCATGCCCAAACACGAACAAGTCATGGAGAATACAAATTCCTTGCACCAATGCTTGCAGTGGTCTCATTCATACTTGTCATATTTGCAACATTTGTGACAAGAAGCGGAATGTGGGCATCTGTACACTCGTGGCAGGACTTCACATCAGAGGCAATGGTCATCGCTGTATTTCTTGCAATCCTTATTGTGTCAAGTACGGTTTTGCTGACAAAAAGATATCTTGCAGAAGAATAGATACTCCAAAATGATTCTTGGACTTGCATAAACGCAAGTTCACCCATTTTTTATTTTATTTTCCTTAACACCAACCAGCCATTTCTCCTAAATAGATACATTTATTAGAAAACGTTTGATAGAATGTTTATGCATCTTACTCTCAATTCCCATGTAGACTGCATTTGTGATTTTACTTACAACTTTATCTGGCAACACAAAGGCAAAGAACTCGATCCCGATGCACATATCCCATCACAGAAAGATTCAGAATATACCTACCGCCAACTTGTGGAAACACTCACCAATGGTGAAGATGTGCACATATCCGGTTCTGTTGGAAAGCGATTTGCATCCAGTCTTGGAGTCAACCTCGCCTATTTTGGAGGCGGAGGAAGAACACTTGATACAGGCTGTGTTTTTGTTGACGGTGATATAGGCACACGAGCCGGAATAAGCATGGTTAGCGGTGCCATATATGTAAGCGGCACGATTGCTGAGCCTATGGGGAATATCGTTGAGGTTGTGTCTGATGAGGAAAGATACAAAAAATATATATCCATAACTGATATTTTGCGGAATGGTCATC
>JAUWBW010000102.1 GCA_030609665.1 Methanosarcinaceae archaeon
AGGCGGCGCGCAATTTAACAGAACGCCTGACGAAGTGAACATCATTGGAAGTTACCGCACATTCGATGACAACGACACCAAAACCATAGATGACATGATAACGCAGACACTTGATAATTTGATGAGATCATACACAACCGACGATCATGTTGGCAAGCCTGCATACGATCTTGACATACTGCACGGCTACCCCGTGCTGGTAAATGATGCAGCATTCACAAAAACGGTACACTCACTGCTGAACGACAGGTACCCAGATGTAAAAGGAGACGCTAAACCCATCTTTGGAGCAGAGGATTTTGCATTCTATTTGCAAAAAGTGCCAGGTGTCTATCTCACACTTGGAACAAGGAATCCTGATAAAGATATCGTTGAGGGAAACCACTCAAACAGATTTGACATTGACGAAGATGTGCTAATCACCGGCACAGAAATTTTGAAGTCGATCGCACTGGACTTTCTGAAATATCCAGACAATTACGGGGTTCTCGTGCAATGTTCATAAAGACATTTTCCACGTCCCTGGCTGGCGAGGTCAAGAACTTTGTTCTTGGCGTGCTCAAAGAGCAGGGGTTTGAATTCGACCCGAACAAGGATTTTGATCTTGATAACATCGATAAACATTATCTACAATCCGGCGGCGTTTTTTATGTGGGGATCGTGGATGGTGCGATAATTGGCACGAGTGCTGTGCGAAGGATAGATAACAATCGGTGCGAGATCAAACGCATCTATGTCAGGAAAGATTTCAGGGGTAGGGGGTTTGGTAGGGAATTGTTTTTGAAGGCTCTGGAATTTGCCGGGCAGAATTATTCGGTAGCCGTTCTCAAGACGGATGCGAGATTGACAGATGCGATCGGTCTGTATCTTAAGAATGGTTTTTCGGTTGTGAAGGAAGAAGATGGTGTGGTTTATTTTAGTAAAAATATGACGTAGTATATTTTCCATCATTCCATATTTGTCATTTTATTTGTAGTCATCTTTACCTTCCCTAATGCGCTGTACCTCTTTGTCAAAATCAGAAATGTAATTTGCATCCTGAATTTTCTTGAATGTTTCATATTCTTTGCTTGCCAAAGCCAGAGCAACTTCATGACTGATCTGCCCGGCATTGGTGAGTATTTCGTGTTCACTGAACTTCAGGAATGCATTCAGTTTTTCGATCCAGTCTTTCATGTACATTGGCTTATTACGAACCGCCTGTAATTCCGCATAGTCAAGATACATGGTGACTATACGGTTCAAATGATCAAGTTCCGTTTTGTCCAGATAGTTTTTTGCTATGGCAACATCACTTGGCATGATCTTACCGTCAGGTCCTTTTCGCCATGATGTTAATCCCATATTTAGCTTGTCGCTCTTGGCACGTTCGGCCACAATTTCCGCGGCGGTCTGTTCGGTAATGGCAAAGTGCAGTTTATTCTGCACCGTTGCAAAGAACTGTTTTGTGTCCTCTGCTTTTGGTGTATAGTCAATAGAAGTAGCGTAAATATCGGTAATTTTCTGATACAACATCCGCTCACTGGAACGGATGTCACGGATCTCTTCGAGTAAGTCATTAAAATATCGTGTGCTGAAACGAGAACCATGTTTGAATCGGTTGCTGTCAATCGCAAAGCCTTTATGGATATATTGTTGAAGAATTGAAATTGCCCATTGCCTGAATTGTATACCGCGTTCTGAGTTAACCCTGTATCCCACCGCAATAATTGCTTCAAGCGAATAGAACTTTGTCTGATATTCCTTACCATCTTCGGCAGTATGTGCAAAACTTGCACATACTGAATCTTCCTCTAACTCGTTATCAGAAAAGATGTTCTTCAGGTGCTTGGTAACAACACTACGATCTACATCAAACAGTTTCGCAATCCGCTTTTGGGTAAGCCAGATGTTTTCATTGGCATAGAGAACTTCAATGTTGATATTTCCATCAGGTGTTTGATAGACGGTAATTTGATTGTCTGGTAATTTTTTAGTTGTAGTCATCCTTACCCCCCTTGATGATATATTCTTTCAAGGTTTTGGTTGCCCAAATACGGAATTGAGTGGCTTGGTAGGAGTTTACGCGGTAGCCGACAGATATGATGGCATCAAGATTGTAGAATTTGATGGGTTTATCAGAATGACCAAAGTGCATTTTTTGCACATTGCTTTTTTCTTCTAATTCCCCACTACTGAAGATATTTTTAATGTGTTTGGTGATAACACTTCTTTCTTTACCGAAAAGCTCCCCCATAGCCTTTTGTGTCAGCCAGATGTTTTCGTCCTGTAATACAGCATCAACCTTTATCCTGCCGTCTGTTGATGTGTATAGAAGAAAATCTGATTGTTGATTTGCAATAGGTTCTTCTTGAGTTTTATTGTTTTTTCTGACCATCTTTATCTAATCCATCCCACTTGTTAACTAAACTCTCATTCAGAAATAATTTCCATTCATTTTAAGCTTATCTATAACAAGAGGCTGTCTAAAAGTTTGGCACTACAAAAACAATACAAACACATCTACGTGGTTCATCGATATGTTTACCCTGATTAATCGAAATTCACTATGGGCAAATTGGCTCCGTCCCTGCTACTGCCTTCAAATACTCAAGCACAGTCAAAACATAAGCACTGTGTGACCATACGAGTGGCAAAACTGACAGTGGTGTACCGTCATCTGCAACCTGTTCAGGCATAAGACCGGTTGGATGAGCATGGTTTGTGCACCACACAATAAGTTCCATCGCACGCTCAAGATTCCCAACTGCAATATGCCATTGTGCAAGCCAGAGGGTGCAGATTATCCAGCTATTCATGTATCCGAAATATGAATCATGAGTGTAGCGCGCAATGCCGCCGGATGGACGCAACAATTCTTCCTCGATTGCATTCATGGTATTCACAACCCTCTCATCATCAGGTGGCAAAACCCCAAAATACCATATTGCAAAAACCGATGCATCAAGAGTGGGATCGTCAATGGAACGTTTGAAGCGCTTGAGTTTCTTATCATAAAGGTATCTTGGGATTGATTCTTTTGTCATTTTAGCGGCTTGTGCCCAATATTTAAATTTATCATCATGCCCAAGCGCATGTGCAAGTTCAGAAGCGCCATGTAAACCCGCATACACAGTACATGCCGTATAGGTTTGCACGCCTTTCTGTTCTTCCCACAAGTCAAAACTGTCAGTAGGTATAACAGTTAACTTATCCAGCGAATTTGTAAGATAGTTGGCAGTAGGTGCTATCAATGAATTGAAATATCTTGCCACAGGCCAGATATTTTTAGATTCAAGCCAGTGATGATATGCAGCATAGAGCGGGAGTCCGGTCTCATCGATCTGGATCATCGGTACCGGATGCCATGTACTTCCAAAATCTCCGCGCGGTGTATACTTATGCAGGAAATATCCTCGGTCTGTGATCACTTTTGAGAAGAAATCGAATATCTCAATGCTCAGGTCATGATACTTTGCCCTGTCAAGTGCGATTGCAGCCCAGGCTGCATCCCTTGGCCAACAATATGTATACAGGTCTGCACCAAACTGTTTGATATCAGAATCACATGATGCAATCACCGAGCCTGTTATATCCATATGGGAAATAACAGTAAGCAAACTACGATAAAACATATCCATCACCCCTTTAGGCAATTTTTCAGTCTGCTTACATTTCAGGAGAACTGACGTTCGTTCGAGCCATGAATGCCAGAAATTGAAAACGTTGTGGTATATAGTAGTCGTACTCTTATCCAGAGCCCATTTATGGGTTTTCCTGACACTTTTATAACTTCTTCCAATTGCGATCCAATACTTAATTCGTGTTGATTCGCCAGGCCACAATTGCGGAAGTGTCCAGCCGATCGTCGAATCCACTGACCCCTGTGACACCATATTACCGCTTAATATTCCATCATTTTCCATATCCATCCATGTACCATCAAATCCATGCCAATCTGCAGTTCCCACTGCAAACTGGTCATAGTGCGGACGACTGCCATGTAAAAAATACCTGTTTTGTTTGTAATGTATCAAAACATCACGGTCGATCACCGCTGTTTCGCCAATCTTGTTTTCAAGGATATTGTAATTATGGGTTGAAAATGCCCTGAACATTTTTGGTGATTTTGAAATGTTTTTGATATCAAAAACCCGATAAAAAATATCCCGTGTAGGGTGCGCTGCATCCCAGACAGTCATCTTCACCCCAAGTCCACGGTTTTCAAAAATGGATTCACCGATATTTGATATTACCTCTTTTGTCTCAGAGGGCATTTTTTGGGAACGATCCAAAGACACGTCATTATCCATTTGAAATTTATCTGTTTTAATTTTTTTCGTGAAAGTGGATTTGTACCGTTGTTGAATGTCCCACTCATCAATCCAGCCGTAATTTCCATTATCAAGATCATATACCCCGACACGTATGGATTTTCCATGGTTCTCTATTCCAACATGCGGATAATATATGTCCCTTATGACTCCCTTATTGTCCTCACAGACAAGGAATCTCCCATTTCCAAATATTAATGGTCTTATTATTCTACCCCCGCAAACAGTAGTAATATCTTTGTGTACCCTTCATTTTAACTTTTTCGCAAGTGCGATTTCATCACATTCAGGAAACTTCGGACACTTGATGCATCCGATCCATATTTTGTGCGGAAGTGATGATTTTTCCACTCTTGCGAAACCGTTCTTTTCAAAAAACTCCGGCGCATAGGTCAGGGTAAATACGCTTTTCACACCAAGTGCAAGTCCATCTTCAAGACATGCTGCTAAAAGTTTTGAACCAATCCCGCGTTTGTTGAACTCAGGATTTACAGCAAGGGATAGCACTTCGGCAAAATCATCCCACATGACATTTAAAGCACAGCATCCAATGATCTCACCATTTTCTTCATATATATAGAAATCGCGAATATGCTCATACAGTTCGCCAAGTGACTTGGCAAGCATCAACTCCTGTTTTGCATAGTTGTTGATAAGCTGCTTCATTGTTTCAACATCTGATATTGTAGCTTTTCTTAGCAAAATTATGACCTCGGTGTGTGATAATACCGTGAAGAACAAAAACGAGCGCGAAGGGATTCGAACCCCTGACTTGCAGCTTAGGAGGCTGCCGCCATATCCTGGCTAGGCCACGCGCCCATATTGGTATTTTACAGTTGGTAATGCGATTCAAGATATTTAACATTGGTGTGTATTTTTGGAAACTTAAACCAGATCAGATCAAATCCGCCCCGTTCTCAATATGTAGATCACAAGCCCCATTCCAAAAAAACCGGCTATCAAAAAACCAAGAACACCAAGCAGTGGCACACCCCACACACTAGGTTCCATATCGGTCTGGATGATTAAAGATGAACCCACAATTAACGCCGCAACAATAAAACTTAATGACAGACGATTGCTTGCAACATCCAATTCCGAAACTACCCGATCAAGCCCACTATGCTCGAATTTTATGTTCATGTATCCTTTTTCGGCAGAGTCCAGTATGTGTGTGACCTGATTTGGAACCTTGTGAACCATACGAGCGAAATTCCATACATCCTTAAACGCCCCACTGACAATCGATTTAGGACGCATGCGGTTTACCATCAATTTCCTTGCATACGGTTCTGCAAGTATGGTCGCATTGAAATCAGGAACCATCATGGTACCAAATCCACTGATGGTCATCACGCCTTTGGACAGCAAAGCAATAGATGCAGGCACCCTTGCCTGATGCTTTCGAAGAATACTTATCATCTCGATCATCATGGTCGATGCATCCAGTTGTTTCAATGACCTGCCATAATATTTATCCAGCAAGTATTCAAGATCGATCTTCAATGCGGGAAGGTCCACATCTTCATGGATCACATCAAAATCATGAAGTATCTCAATGAACACATTGATGTCATTTTTGCTTGTCGCAATTAGCCCATCAATAAGCGCATTCCGAACATCATCTGAAAGATGTCCCACCATGCCAAAATCGATTAATGCGATCTTACCATCATCCATGATGATGACATTGCCCGGATGCATATCTGCATGGAAAAAACCATATTCAAATATCTGTTTCATGAACGCTTTCGCACCATGAGTTGCGATCTCGTTCCTGTCAAATCCCAGCTCTTCGATCCTGCCAAAGTCGCTGCTCTTTGTTCCTTCAATATACTCAAGTGTCAGGACGCGCTCACTGCAATAATCCCAGTAAACTTTCGGGATATAGATGTGTGGGTCATCCTTGAAATTTTCAGAAAAACGATCCACATTCCGCGCTTCCTGAGTGTAATCCATCTCAGCGTGTATGGACCTTGAGAACTCATCAATGACCTCGACCGGCCTGTAGAGTTTCGCATCATGTATATGCTCCTCTGCAAATTCGGCTAGACTGTACATGATGTCAAGGTCAGACTCAATGACCGTCTTGATCCCGGGTCTTTGTACTTTGACCACAACGTCAGTTCCATCGTGGAGTTTTGCACGATGCACCTGTCCAATCGATGCTGCTGCCAGTGGCCTGGGATCGAATTCAGAAAATATCTCCTCAATGGGCGCACCCAATTCCTGACGTATCAAAAGACTGGCATCCTCAAACTCAAAAGGTGCCACAGCATCCTGAAGTTTTGCGAACTCGTTTGCATATTCGATCGGAACAATATCCTGCCGCATACTGAGGACCTGTCCGAATTTCACATATGTGGGTCCCAATTCCTCAAGAACCTGACGTGCACGCACCGGACCGGTAAGTGGTGGACCTCTGATCTCACAATACCCTCTGAACTTTGACCGAATTGATTCAAATGGCCGGAGTTCCATCTGGTCTAC
>JAUWBW010000018.1 GCA_030609665.1 Methanosarcinaceae archaeon
CTCGAACTTAAGGGTGCGGTTCGTTGACCTGAAACTGACGCAGCTTAACTGACTGTCGCGGTCTTTTATTGTGAAATAATAGTGTCCGGAGGAGTGTTTTGTCAGGTTGGATATTTCTCCGCGTACCCATACTTCGTTCATCTGCGGGTCAGATGTGAGTATGTGTTTGATGTAGTTGTTGAGTTGTGAGACTGTGTATATTCCCATGGGACCTCTCCGCTTTTCTTATGGGTATTATGTGGGGGGTGGTATTATAGTTTGATGCAAGCGGGGCGAAAGTGTTATTGAGACTGGGATTAAATATATTTACTCATGCATTCAATAGTAAAAGTATCAAATGGATATATGAGGTAGTCAACTATGAACTATAGATGCAAGATATGCGAAGGAAAAATGAATCGGTGGAGATTCCCTACAATGAAACGCCACGACCAGTTTGGACGTCAGCTTGTTATTTACAAGTGCGTTGAATGTGGGGAAGAAGAAACATATCCTGATCTTTAAATCGTTTCTAAGTACACACGCAAACCAAGCTGTAACGGTGGTCTTTTTTTTGGAAAAAAGTGAGGGTATTGTGTAATGCCCATATCAGAACATTGAATATACTTCTTCGTGTGGATGGATCACGAACCCGGTTGGCGTGATGTCATACGGATGGATCTTTTTACTGTGGTCCGAGCCGCGCATCTTGTAGATCTCCATGCTGCGCATGCGCACGTTCTCATGGCGCTTGTAGTAAAGCACGACAGTTCCTTCCGTAACAAAATTCTCTACACCGAACCGTGATTGTTGGGTATCATCAGTGACCTCACATGTCATCATTGATGTGAGTCCGAGCACTTCAAGTGTTGTGCTGAGTTTGAGCAGTTCCACTCTGATCTTTGCCGGATCATGGAGGTTAAAACCTATGGATGTGGACGAATCAATGAGTGCGCGTCTTGCACCTACCTCCTCTTGTGCCGCAATGATCTGGTCCATCATGGAGCGCATGTCAAAGGGGCGCACGTCTACGTATTTTTCCTGTGAAGGTATTCCTATTTTTGTGGAGCATGCATCGATGATTGCGAGTTTGCCTTCATCTTCGAGCGCTTGTAGGTCCCATCCGAATCTCAATACGTTTTCCCTTATTTGATCGGGTCGCTCTTCAGTCGCGACTATGATTCCATTCTCTCCGTATTTTACAACGCCGTTGTAGATGAATTGAATTGAGAAATTCGTTTTTCCTGCACCGGATGTGCCTGATATCAAATATGTGTTATCACGGATGAGTCCACCTCCACAGAGTTCGTCAAAGCCGGATATACCGGTTTTGACTCTATTACTCGCGTCATCCATTGAGATATCTTCAGAAATAGCCCCGTCAAACATTTTATTGGTCACCCCTCATTTTTAGTTAAATGTGATATGTTGTGTAAATTCAGTTATGATGTATTGATCATAGTAATATATGTTTGCTTGTAGTTTGTGGTCATGTCACATATATTTTATTAATTATATTACATACGACATACGTATATATGTGTATTGAACATGTGAGGTCTGATACAGGATTTCTTATTATGAAGTTCATTATAGTTAAGTACCTAATATTTAATAGATGACTTCGATAGATGACTTCGATAGATGACTTCGATAGATGACTTCGATAGAAATCATCGATAGAAATCATCGATAGAAATCATCGATAGAAATCATCGATAGAAATCATCAATACTAATCACATTTCATTAGTCTTTTACAGTATTGCGATTCCCTCATTAAAAAATTGGTCAAATCAGTGAATGACAAAAAGTCTCCAAAATTATTTCAGAATGATTAAATATTAATTTGACAAAGTTAAACTACTTACCCCAAACTTAATATAGACCTTTATGGTTATGCACGACTAATTAACTGACAGGATCCGATAACATGTCCAATCTGCCTGAATACTCAAAAAACACTTTGATGGATTATTTAGATCTAAAGCCGCTTGACATAGAGATATGTGATGTTACATTACGTGATGGGGAACAGACGCCGGGTGTTGCATTCAACAAGAAAGAAAAGGTAGCAATTGCTCTCGAATTGGATTCTGTTGGTGTTGAAATTATTGAGGTAGGATTTCCTGTGGTCTCGTCTGCGGAAAAGGCTATTGTAAAAGAGGTTGCCGGCATGGGACTTGATGCAAGGACATGCTGTCTTGCACGATCGGTCATTGGGGATGTGGATGCTGCAATTGATTGCGGTGTTGATTTTGTAAGTATCTTTATTGCGATGTCGGACTTGCATCTTAGGTACAAGTACCATAAAACTTGTGAGGAGATGGCAGAGTGTGCATTCAGTACAATTGAGTACGCGAAAGATCATGGTCTTGGTGTAAGGTTTGCGGCAGAGGATGCTACCCGAACAAGTATCGATACGCTCAAAAAAGCATTTCTCATGGCAGAAGACTACAAAGTGGATTATGTAAGTATTGCAGATACGATCGGTATCCTTAATCCAAGCACCACGTCCTATCTTGTGAGCGAGATAAAAAAGGTTGTTCACACCCCGATATGCATACATTGCCACGATGATCTGGGAATGGCAACGGCAAATACCCTTGCTGCTGCTGAGGCAGGCGCAAAACAACTTCATACGACTGTGAATGGCATCGGTGAGAGAGCTGGAAACGCTGCTCTTGAAGAAGTGCTGGTTGCATTACGGTTACAGTATGGAATTGATAGGTATGACGTTTCAAAACTAATTAACCTGTCCAATATGGTCGTGAAATATTCAAAAGTCCTGCCTGCAGTCAATAAGGCAGTTGTGGGCAGGAATGCTTTCAGGCACGAATCCGGCATACATGTCGCTGCGATACTCGAACAACCCCGAACATACGAACTTTACAGTCCTGAGATGGTTGGAGGTAAGCGAAACCTTGTTGTAGGCAAACACACTGGAACCAAGGCGCTAAAAGGTATCCTCAAGGACATGGGTTACACTCTTGAGAGGAATGAATTGTGCGATCTTATTGACAAGGTTAAAGTTTGCACAGAAGCAAAGCGCGGAATACCAAGAAATCGTCTCGAAGAGATGATCCATGAAGTAAAGATGCATGATATATGATCATGCATAACATTTCTGTGGCTGATTTTTTTCAACCTACAATTATTTTATAATCATAAACTAAAATGAGCATCCTCGCCATAACTGAGGGTAGACTCTTTTCCCTGCATCAGGTCAACACCATCGACTTCCACGGCAACATTTTCAATATCCAGCACCAACTGGTAATAATTGAACTTCATCTTTAGAACATCATATTGGTAAAGATGCCTACCCACTATTTTGGCGGTAAGACTTACCTTTTCGCCTTCATTTCCTTTGCCGGTTACATGTATCGTGTCGGTCGAAGGGGAGAATTTTGTTTTGGTTGACTTGCCATTGGCGGAATAGTTAAAAGTCATTTCATAGAAATGATATCTCTTATTTGTGACAATGTCGTCAAAAATAAATTCAAGCGGTGCGCCATAGTTCAATATTTTTGAGGGGAAATAACGGAACCACATGCGTGATCTGTCATTGAAATTCAACATCACGATCTTCCATGGCAATGTGGACCCAAAACCAAGTGCTCTTTCCAGCCAGAAACTTCCATAAAAATCCCGGTCGAACAGCATGCCTTTACAGGTGCCGAACAGGTCGCTCATTTTACTGGCAATGAAATACTGAAATCCGCGACTGTTGCGGGCGTAAGCATCAAAATTCTCGCTGAATGCTATTAGTGAAGTGTACTTGACGATCGGGTTTTGTACAGATCCATCCTTGAACTCTGCAGATGTGGAACTGAATTTGGTAACAATATTGTTGTTGTCCTGTATTTCCATATCGTAATGAGGGAATGACTTTTTGATAGAAATCTGATAACCCGAATCGGTCTCACACTCAAAATCCCCGTTTTTCACGGTACAGGTACAGAGTTCATGCACCAGATCCGATACTCCCCCATCCTTGTACTGCCATATCCCGCAGTAGCATGAGAATGTTTCATCGTCGATTTGTTCATCAGAAAAACGTGTGCCGTTTAGCGTATAATCAATTGCGCCCCGGCTTATGAGTACCTGAAGCATGCGGGGGTTTTCTTTATCATAATCTGACATTAGCCAGAACCAGTAAGCACCATTTAAGAGCTTTAAACGGTTAACTGAATAGATGGCCTCATCCATAGTGTCCCATTGGGGAGCTACCATCCAGTCCTTCACTTTTGCAGGAAGCATGATTGTGAATTGAAATTATTCAGTAACGATTGCAGAATCGCCGACATTTTCGTCTACAATTTCATTATCATTGTTTTGTGCATGCTCATCTTTACATTCATCACATGTCATGCGCTCGCCGGATAACAGGACCACATAGTCTGCAGTATTTTTGAGCGCAGTCGAAAAACCCGGCTCCACGCCAAAGATAATTGTTTCTTTACCGTGTTCGTTCGCTTTGTTCAAAAGAGGTTTAAAATCAGCATCACGCGTGACGAGTGCCAGAGTATCAATGTTTGGATTAAATACCAGTTCCATGCCTTCTACCGCAAGTCGTACATCAACATCGCTTGAACAGATAATTGGTTCAAGCCCATTGTTCTCAATGGCTTCCACCAGTTTGTCTGATGCATATTGATTCAGAAATACGCGTCCGACTTTTACATTACCATACTCCTTCAATACATCTCCTATCTCTTCAAGGTCAACATTGAACTCTTTGCGAAGAACGTTAGGACCATCGACAAGCAAACCTATGCTTCGTCTCCCCGTCTCTTTTTTCGTGCTGAGGTATTTTACAATTGAACTAAATCCGGTTTTCATTGGCGGCATAAATAATACTCACTACAGTTTATAAAAAGTCATAATTATTATACATCATTGAATTTCATAGCAGAATATAACCTTTGCTAAATTGACACAAAATTTATAATAGCATCTGCTTAAGTAACCGGGTATGTATTTGGAATTAAAGCAGGTCTGCAAGTAATTTTTCTTTCACATTTCCTCGCTCAGGCGCATTCTTCTCCAGCCTGAACAATTTGATTGTTTTACCACCAATCTTTTTTCTGATATATCTAATTTCCCCACCATTTTTCACAAGTTCATCCATCACATCCTCAAACTGCATTCGTTCAGATTCGGACAGTTCAATGATCCCTTCACTATCGGAAAACCAGTTATACACTTTGAGAAGTGTTACATCACGCACTCGTTTCAACTCTTCCGTGTCTACAATATCATCCACATAGATGGTTCTTTTCAGTTCCGGTGACCAACCTGCAATTTTCTCTTCAAGATCGATAAAATAAATTGGAATTTCCTCGCCCTCATATGGTGTGGGGAAGTATGCAGTCAGATGTTCTTTGGATCTTTTCAGACTCATCACCTTTGGGAATAGTAATCATGCGCTCTTCCAAAGCGCCGTGATCCGTAAGCCTTCTTGATCCTCATGCCCATAAGCAACCCAACAAAAACACCGCTCAGGTGTGCAGTGTGAGCGATCATATCAGGTGCACCGATGAGCACGAAATCCATAAGTGCGAACAGTACCAGTGCATGAATTATTTTCATGGGTATAAAGTACACGTACACCCGTATCTCAGGTGCCAGAATTGCCAGACATGCGAACACGCCATATATTGCACCGCTTGCTCCTATCATTGGACCTGTGCCGGTTAAGATATATCCGATCGCGGCAACGATGCCGGAGGTAAAAAATACATTCCAAAACACACGATTTCCAACACGCCTCTCAAGTTCTCTCCCAAAGAAGAACAGCACGAGCATGTTAAAGAAGAGGTGAGTTAAACTTGCGTGCAAGAATATATGGGTAATGAGTGTCCAGGGTCTTGTGAATAATATTAGATATTGTGGAGATGTGGGGAATAACCAGAAGAAATCAACATAACCGCGTATAATGAACTGAAGGAAAAAAGAAACTACGCACACATATATAATTGCCATCGAAGGACTTGCGTACATTGAGCGTTTGATTCGGTCAAGCATCCCGGCCGCCGCACCTTTTGCTGCATGTTTTGCAGTGTTTTTCAACATGTCCTTGATCAACTTTTCTGCATCTGCATTCTGTGAGTGGGTATTCCCATGTGTGCCGGGAAAACCTTGTGGGGCATTCTCATCAAAACCTGCACATCCATGCTGTTCAGGGAGCCTGTGGTCTGAGCAATACGTTTTACCACAGTATCTGCACTTATAAGGCATAGGTTCCTGTTTGCCACATATCCAGCATTCGTTGGTCAAATTATCCTCCAAAATATTCAACAGCATGCATCAGATAAAATGGTTTCTAAGAATCTCACAGTAATAATTATTCAAGCGGTTTATGGCGGCACATATTGTAACAATGTAAACACATAAAAGATTTATCAAGGATAATCATGACAGATTGGAAAACGTTTATCTATACTTGGCACATATTAGCAAGAACCACCATTATACTGTTAAAAAAATATTATACTTCCAGTAAACCGTATGCATCTTTATCAGGATGTTTGGCAAACCAACTAATGTTGACTTAGGAGGACCAAATTTATATGAGCAAAATAAGCACAGGCAGTTTTTCCATTGAAGAACTGGAAAACGTTCAGATCACGATTGGCAGCATTGTAGGCGCAATCGAGAAAAAAGTGGAAGACGAAGGCGAAATGGGTCCAACCCCAAAGCCAGGGATCAGTGGTCTTAGGGATTGGGATTATAAGTTACTCAACCGCTACGAACCTGTCTATACCCCAATGTGTGACCAATGTTGTTACTGTACATTTGGTACATGTGACCTGACCGGTAACAAGGAAGGTGCTTGCGGTATTGACATGAAAACCCATCAGGCACGTGAGTTTTTACTTCGTGTTATTACCGGCGCTGCAGCACATGCAGGACATGGACGGCATTTGCTTCATCATTTGATCGAAACACATGGTGCAGACCATCCGATAGATGTTGGTCCTACAAATATCAAAGCACCTGTCACCCAAACAGTCACAGGAATAAAGCCTGAAACAATTGGTGATCTTGAATCGGTTCTTGATTATGTTGAAGAACAGCTGACCCAGCTTTTGGCAACAATACACGTTGGTCAGGAAGGAGCAGCAATCGATTTTGAATCCAAAGCATTGCACGGTGGTATGCTTGATCATGTGGGCATGGAAGTGTCGGATATTGTACAGATATCATGTCTTGGCATGCCAAAATCCGATCCAAATGCACCTCTTGCAGAGATTGGAATGGGAACCATAGATTCCAAAAAACCGGTCTTGTTATGTATAGGGCATAATGTTGCAGCTGTAACATACATCATGGATTACATGGATGAGCATAATCTTACTGATAAAATAGAGCTTGCCGGATTATGTTGTACAGCAATCGACATGACTCGCTATAATATGGACAAAGGCGGTACGCCAACTGCTAAGATTGTTGGTTCACTTGCAAAAGAACTTAAATATATACGTTCAGGTATTCCTGACATCATTGTTGTGGATGAACAATGTGTTAGATGTGATGTTTTAAGGGAGGCACAGAAACTCTCTATGCCTGTAATTTGCACAAATGAAAAGATCATGTATGGTCTTCCAAACCGCTCAAATGACAATGTGGATGACATAATTGAAGATATGGTAAGCGGCAAGGAACCAGGAGCACTTTTGTTGGACTTTGAAAAGATAGGTGAACTTGCACCACGTCTTGTGATGGAAGTTGCACCTATTCGAAAAGCAAAAGGTATTACCGCCCTGCCAACAGATGAAGAGTTTAAAGAACTTACAAATAGATGCGTTCACTGTCTTGTCTGTGAAATGGCATGTCCCATGAATTTACCGATCAGCGATGCAATGACTGCAGCGGCAGATGGCGATCTTACCCCATTTGAGATACTACACGACAAATGTATTGCATGTGGCAGGTGTGAACAGGAATGTCCAAAGGACATAGATATCTTAAATGTTATTGAAAAAGCATCACAGAAAGTCATTCGTGAAGAAAAAGGGCTGATGCGCGCCGGCAGAGGTCAGGTAAGCGATCCTGAAATTCGCGAGGAAGGAGTAAACCTTGTGCTTGGAACAACGCCTGGAATTATTGCGATGGTAGGATGTTCAAATTACTCGGATGGTACTAAAGATCTTTATGACATCGCAAAAGAGATGTTGAAGCGAAGTTATATTGTTGTGGTTTCAGGATGCACTGCAATGGATCTTGGAATGTACAAGAACGAAGAAGGTAAAACACTCTATGAGGAGTTCTCTGGAAGTTTCTTAAAAGGAAATCTTCTCAATGTAGGTTCATGTGTATCCAATTCCCATATCACTGCAACAACCATCAAAGTTGCAGCAATATTTGCACAGCGAAATGTTACAGGTAATTTCGAAGAGATTGCTGATTATGTAACGAACCGTGTGGGAGCAGTCGGGATCGCATGGGGTGCTTATTCACAAAAAGCATCATCCATTGGAACAGGATGTACACGTTTGGGTGTTCCGGTGATATTGGGACCACATGGTTCAAAGTATCGCAGGGCACTTATAGGCAAACCTTATGACTCTGACAAATGGTCAGTTTACGATGCACGAAATGGCGAAAAAATAGCAATTCCACCGGCACCTGACTATTTGGTAACAACTGTGGACAATGCTGAGGAAATAATGCCAATGCTTGCTAAGAGTTGTATACGACCAACCGATAATAACATGGGCAGGATGATCAAACTCACCCATTACATTGAACTTAGTAAGAAGTATCTCGGCATAATGCCTGATGACTGGCACACTTTTGTAAGGACTGAGACAGACTTGCCTCTTGCCAAGCGTGAAGAGTTGTTGAAGATACTTGAAACAGAACACGGTTGGGAGATTGATTGGAAGAAGAAGAAAATACTGTCCGGTCCAACTATGAAATTCGATGTTTCTGCACAGCCAACTAATCTCAAAAGACTTTGCAAGGAGGCTTAGATAATGGTTGACACTACAAAGAATATTAAGGTGTACACAACATATGGTACAAAAAGTGCAAAACCTGTTCAGCCAAAAATATCTGCAAAACTCATTTCAAAAGCAAAACGACCGCTTTTAGTTGTTTCTTCTGCAGTGCTTGATGAAGAGATCCTTAAACGTGCGGTTTCAATTGCAAAAAAGACCGGTATGCAAGTTGCAGCCACAAGCACTTCAATAAAGGGTTTCCTGAATGAAGATGTTAAAGCAAAATACATTAACATTCATGCACTTGCTACGTATCTGGGTGATGTAGACTGGACCGGACTGGATGGTGAGGGTCATTATGACCTTATTATCGTTTTGGCACACAAAAAATATTATATCAATCAGGTGTTATCGGGTCTTAAAAATTTCACAGATCTTACAACACTTTCAATTGATAGACATTACTTGCAAAATGCAAGCATGTCTTTTGGGAACCTTAAACCTGAGGCACACCTTGAGGCACTGGATGAATTGATTGAGAATTTGTGAATTGAATAAAATAGGTATAGTTAAGTTCAGTTATAATTGTAATTGTAGATTACATTTTAAAAGTCGTAATACAACGGAGAATTGGAAATGGCAGATGAATTCCCCTTTGAAATATCACCCATGTTTGAGGGTGAGAGAGTTAGAAAAGATGGCATGTATGTCGAACTTGCAGGTCCGAAATCCAAGGGTTTTGAACTTGTAAAGTCAGTCGGGATGGATGAGATAGAGGATGGCAAGTTTACGCTTATTGGTCCTGATCTATCAGAAATGGAAGAAGGTTCAAGGCACCCGGTCGCAATGATATATCGCATTGCGGGTGAACTTGTAGAACAGGACCTTGAGGCTATTGTTGAAAGACGAAACCATGATTTCCAGAATTATATTCAGGGTATCATGCACCTTAACCAGAGATATGATATCTGGATCCGTGTCAGCAAGGATGCAATGAAAAAAGGTTTGAAATCCTTAGAGCAAGTCGCAAAAGCGACCATGATGCTCTTTAAGAACGAACTTCCGTTCATAGAGAAGATCGAGACCACTTATATCACAGATATGGCTGAACTCGAAAAAGAACTTGAAGTTGCAATGGAAGCATACAAGGCACGTGATGAACGAACCCGTGACCTACATGATGAGGACGTGGATGTGTTCTACGGCTGTACATTATGCCAGTCATTTGCACCGACCAATGTCTGTGTTGTGACACCTGACCGCATTTCACTTTGTGGTGCTATCAACTGGTTCGATGGTCGGGCTGCTGCGAAGGTAGACCCTGAGGGTCCGCAGTTCGCGATCGAGAAAGGCGAAGTCATTGATGCTGAGGGTGGCGAGTATTCAGGAGTTAACGCTCTTGCAAAATCCCTTTCAAACGGCGAGTATGACCGCATCAAGCTCCACTCGTTCTTTGAGTTTCCACACACTTCATGCGGCTGTTTTGAGGTAGTAGGGTTCTACATTCCTGAAGTTGACGGAATCGGATGGGTTGACAGGGACTTTACGGGAATTGCACCAAACGGTCTTCCGTTCTCCACAATGGCAGGACAGACCGGTGGCGGTAAGCAGATCGTTGGTTTCCTTGGTATTGGTATCAATTATTTCCGTTCACCAAAGTTCATAGAGGCTGACGGCGGCTGGGACCGTGTTGTCTGGATGCCGAAAAATCTTAAGGATAAAGTGCTTGCAGATATTCCAGAGGGTATTGTTGACAAGGTCGCAACGGAAGAGGATGCCGCTGATCTTGAATCGCTCAAGGCGTTCTTAAAAGAGAAAGACCATCCAATATTGGAAAGATGGGTTGAGGAAGAGGAAGAAGAGGACGAGGCAGTTGAAGAGACAGCAGCCGTAGCACCAACAATGCAGATGCCAATGATGGCAGCAGGTGCTCCAATGGCAATGCCTGCAGGTTCAGGTGGCAGTGGAGTTAAGATAATCCTCAAGAATGCTAAAGTCTCAATTGATCGTGTGATCATCAAAAAGAGCGAATAATACGAGGTTTTCTGTGACACAGGTCATTGCAATAACCGGTAAGGGTGGAACAGGCAAGACTGCAATAGCAGCATTGCTTATCCGCTATCTTACAAAGGGCAACAAGGTTGTCCTGGCAATCGATGCCGATCCGGATTCAAATCTGCCTGAGACACTTGGATGTGAAGCTGAGAAAGGTATTGGAGATATGAAGGAGTTCATGCTTAAAGAGCGTGATAATCTTCCCCCTGATATTAACAAGGAATCGATATTCGAGTCCAAGATATATGAGGTACTGGCCGAGATGCCGAGATATGACCTGCTTGTGATGGGTCGTCCGGAAGGTTCTGGATGTTATTGCTATGCAAACAATCTGCTTCGCGGCATAATGGATCGTCTTGTCAAGAACTATGATGTGGTCATCATTGATACTGCGGCAGGTCTTGAGCATTTCAGCCGTAAGATCATTCGTGATGTGGATGACCTTATTGTTGTTACGGATGGTTCACGAAGAGGACTTCGGACAGGTGAGCGGATACGTGAACTTGTCGGTGAACTTGAGGCAAATGTCAGGAATATCTATGTTGTTGCAAACAAAGTGACTGATGCCAATAAAAGTACGATCATAGAAACCGCAAAAGAACTTGAACTTGAATTGATCGGTACGGTTGAAGTCGATGAGATGATACAGGAGCGCGATCTTGTTGGGTCTCCATTGTTTGATCTGCCTGACGATTCAGTTGCAGTGCAGGAAGTTGAGAATATAGCAAAGAAATTAAAGTTATAGTGATAGTTGTAGTAATAATTGCAAGTAATAGATACAGACCATTGATTGATACCTCATTTATGCAGACGGCGGAATTAATATGACAAAAAAAATAAAATTGTCAGAAATTACTGATATGTTCAAGGATATGGGAGATGTCGAGGCACTCGAAGGCGTGACCATTGAGGGCGACATTGAACTTGATACCAGTGGGGGCGGCGGATTAAATCCTGCTCTTGCTTATGCATTGGGTCATGAGACCGCGCAGATCTCGGTACATCTTGTGAATATTTCACGCATGTTGAGATAGAGCGAGTGATCAGATTTTTGCAGGCATGGTTGTGATTAAGTAATGTTTAGTTGTGATTAAATTATAGTTACAAAATTGATCTACACATCATTTATGCAGACGGTGAAATTAACATGACAAAAAAAATAAAGTTGTCAGATATTACTGATATGTTCAAGGATCTGGGAGATGTCGAGGCACTCGAAGGCGTGACCATCGAGGGTGACATCGAACTGGACATCAGTGGCGGCGGCGGATTAAATCCTGCTCTTGCTTATGCATTGGGTTATGAGACCGCGCAGATCTCGATACATCTTGCGAATATCTCACGCATGTTGGGATATCCGGTTGATCAGCTTTTTGCAGGCACGGCAGCATCCGCAGCAGGTATCGCTGCACCCACGCGGTTGAACGAACTCATATCTTCCAAATTCGAGGTTGGAAATATGGAAGAATGGAAACACACGATCCAGGAAGTTACACTTGGTGCGACCTCGGCGGACGGTGGAAGCCGTAAGAGCACGGTTACGCTTGGTGGCGAGAATGCACTTCCATTCTATTTTGATGCGGAGATGCCACATAGAAATTACGTGACAATGGATGTGTTTGACATGCCTATCGGTATGGCAAAGGCTGTCAAGATGAACTATGAGGATGTCATAAACGACCCCGCCGAATGGGCAAAGAAGGTCGTTAAAGATTTCAATGCCGACATGGTTACGATCCACCTCATATCAACTGACCCGCTCATCAACGACACACCAGCACGCGAGGCTGCAAAGGTTGTCGAGGATGTTTTGCAGGCTGTTGATGTGCCTATCGTTATCGGTGGTTCCGGTAATCCACAGAAAGACCCTGAAGTTTTGGAAAAGGCAGCAGAGGTTGCTGAGGGTGAGCGATGTTTGCTTGCTTCAGCCAGTCTGAACCTTGACTATGAACGTATCGCAAAGGCAGCGAATGATTACGGTCATGCTGTTCTTTCATGGACACAACTAGAGATCAATGCGCAGAAGGAACTTAACCGAAAATTGATGAAACAGTGCAATGTCCCAAGGGAGAACATTGTAATGGATCCAACAACTGCGGCGCTTGGTTATGGTCTTGATTACGCTTATACTAACATGGAACGCATACGACTTGCAGGTCTTATGGGTGATGAGGAACTGACATTCCCGATGTCATCAGGTACCACCAACGCATGGGGTGCCAGGGAATCATGGATGGTCTCATCCCCGCTCAAACAGGATTCCGATTGGGGACCACGTGAATACAGAGGTCCTATCTGGGAGATCGTCACAGGTTTGACACTTGCGCTTGCAGGTAATGACCTTTTCATGATGATGCATCCTACAGCCGTGCAAGTGGTTAAAGAGATCACGCAGACTCTCTTTGGTTTGAAAGAGGAAGAACCGATCGACATTACCAACTGGATTGGGGCGGAGGTGTGATAACATGAAACTAAACAGCCCATTGCAGGCATACAAATTCCTGCCGGGTACTAACTGCGGCGAGTGCGGCGAAACAACATGTATGGCATTTGCGTCACACCTGATCGACCGTTCACTCAAACTTACTGACTGTACTCCCATCCTTGATGACAAGTTCAAAAAGAAATATGCTGAACTTGATGGACTTTTGGCACCGGAAATTCGTGAGGTTGAGATCGGTGTCGGTGACAATATTGTGAAGATCGGTGGCGATGATGTACTGTATCGTCACAAGTTGACGTTCTTCAACCAAAACGCACTTGCTTATGATGTCTGGGACACGATGGACGAGGCTGACCTTGTTGCCAGAGTGGAACAGATCCGTGATTTCAAGAAATTCTATGTCGGTGAGTATCTTACGCTTGATATGATCGCGGTGCGCTCGATATCTGATGATCCGAAGAAGTTCGCGGACACTGTTAAGAAGGTAATGGATACGACTGACCTTCCACTTATACTTTGTTCGTTCAATCCAAAAGTCCTGAAAGCCGGACTTGAGGTTGCAGGTGACAAAAATCCACTTATCTATGCTGCGAACAAGGATAACTGGAAGGAGGTCGCAGACCTTGCACTTGAATATAATGTTCCTGTTGCCCTGTTTGCACCAAATGACCTTGATATGCTCAAATCCCTTGCAAAGACATTCCTTGAGATGGGAATGGAGAACCTTGTCCTTGACCCGGGAACGTTCCCGACAGGTAAGGATCTGCGGACAACATTCCACAATTTCCTGAAGATCAGGAGAGCAGGTATTAATGGCGACCGCGA
>JAUWBW010000106.1 GCA_030609665.1 Methanosarcinaceae archaeon
AGCGATTTTCCACACAAAGAATACATGCGCATAATCTTTATGTACTAGTAATGTTATTCAAAGATTCGCTTTACGTTAGTTTAAGTTTAGTATAATTGGATGTTCTTATAATTCATATTAAATGGATGTTCGAACGCAGCAATTGCGTGAGTAAGATACATTATAATACAATCTTGCGGAGGAGCATTAATGAGTAGAAAATCTCAACAAAAGATAACAAGGAAGACTAATCCTAGGATACCTGCTTTAATTTCGGTGTTAAAGGATGCATCACGTGCAAATGATGCGCCGATCTGGAAAAACATTGCGAAAAGGCTCGAAAAGCCTAGCCGTGAATATGATGCAGTGAATATGAGTACCATCAACAGGCACTCAACCGAGAACGAAGTGGTCATTGTGGCTGGTAAGGTTCTTGGTGCAGGAGCACTTGGTCATGCAGTAACTGTTGTGGCACTCGGATTTAGTGGTGTGGCAGCAGAAAAGATAACCGATGTCGGAGGCAAATGCCTGACGATCGAACAGATACTCGATGAAATTCCGAGTGGGTCTGGAATAAGGATTTTACAATAGGTGTTAAAAATGACGGTTATTGATGCAGATGGACTCATTATGGGACGGCTTGCGAGCACGGTTGCAAAACGTTTGTTGGCAGGAGAAGAGATCGGGATCGTAAATGCAGAAAAAGCAGTGGTTTCCGGTTCTAAGATCACTACATTTGAAGAATACACAGAAATAAGGGAAATGGGTACACGTGAATTTGGTCCTTACTTCCCAAGACGACCTGACAGGATCCTAAAGAGAACTGTACGGGGTATGCTTCCATACAAGCGATTGAGGGGAAAGGAAGCAATGGCACGATTAAAGATCCATGTTGGTATTCCATCAGATCTTAGGGATGCAGAACTCATTACGGTTGAAAATGCAAACATGAACCGATTAAGTTCAAACAAGTACGTCAGACTCGGGGATATAAGCACATACTTAGGTGCAAAGTTCTAAGGAGGATAATCCATGGCTACCAAAATTATCAATTCATCAGGTAAGAATAAGACCGCAATTGCCCGTGCAACGATTACAAAAGGCACAGGCAGGACACGGATAAACAAAAAACCGATCGAGATATACGACCCGGAATTTGCGAAACTCAAGATACTTGAGCCGCTTATGCTGGCAGGAGAAAATGTTGTATCCGGTATAGATATTAATGTAAAAGTTAGCGGAGGCGGGATCATAGGTCAGGCAAATGCAGTAAGGACTGCAATTGCAAGAGGAATTGTTGACTGGACCAATGATACCGAGATTCGTGATGCTTTTGCAGAATATGACCGCAATTTAATTGTCAATGATTCCAGACAAAAGGAAACAAAGAAATTCGGCGGACCAGGTGCACGTGCAAGATTCCAGAAATCTTACAGGTAGGATTTTAAAATATGATTCCAGTTCGATGTTTCACCTGTGGCAAGGTAATTTCCAGTAATTGGGAAGAATTCAAGAAACGCACCAGTGAGGGCGAGGACTCCGCAGCAGTAATGGATGATTTAGGTCTTTCAAGATATTGTTGCAGGAGAATATTCCTGGCTCATGTAGAATTGGTTGATGTAGTAGCACCATACCAGTAAAGGGACCGTAGGGTAGTCTGGACCATCCTTCGGCGTTCGGGACATTGGGCGACACATCATCCAATGCGAATAACGCCGGTACCTGAGTTCAAATCTCAGCGGTCCCATTCCTGCTTTTTGCAGGAATGCTGGTACCTATCGATAATTCACATAATTTACATTTGAATAGAATGACGACCACATTTCGGAGGGATTCCGAAATAAAACATTTAAATATTGTATTAACAAAAATTACAATAATAATATAACTGGGCCGGATTGATCCGTTAGGGTCATATCGTTGAGCCTTATTCATTTTTACATACAGTTCTAACGGAAATTATAATTCAGGGTGATTAATTGAGTAAACAAGTTTTTACCAGATATGAGCGTGCGAGAATTATTGGTGCAAGATCACTTCAGATCTCAATGGGTGCACCCGTTTTGATAGATGATGAATCCACCGATTCATTGCACCTTGCAATGGAAGAACTGGACCGGGATGTAATTCCGATTACGGTCAAAAGAGATAACATATAATTGAGGTGAATTTATGGAGATTACAGATGAAGTTGTAGAAGAAAATGTGGAAGAAAGCGTGGAAAATCCAGACGTTAATGCGGAAGTAAAAGAATCCACATCACTTATTCCTATTGATGAATACCTGGCTGCAGGAATTCATATCGGTACGCAGCAGAAAACACATAACATGATGAGATTTGTGTATCGTGTTCGAACTGATGGGTTATATGTTCTTGACATCCAGTCAACAGATGAACGTATCAGGCTTGCTGCAGATTTCCTTTCCAAATACGACCCGTCCAAGATCCTTGTAGTATCTGCACGCCAATATGGCCAGTATCCTGCAAAGATGTTCGCAAAAACGATCGGTGCAAAAGCGATGGTTGGAAGATTCATTCCGGGCAAACTTACAAATCCGAATCTGGAAGGATTCTATGAACCGGATGTTATTGTTGTGACTGATCCAACAGGTGATGCACAGGTTATCAAGGAATCCGTGAACATAGGTGTTCCTGTGGTCGGACTTTGTGATACCAACAACATGACATCGAATGTTGACATGGTAATTCCTACAAACAACAAAGGTAGGAAGGCACTGTCTCTTGTATATTGGTTACTTGCAAGAGGTGTTGCAAAGGCTAACGACATTCCGTTCAACTATGAAGTCACAGACTTCGAGCCTGGATTGTAGGGTCATATTATAATTAAATCAAAATTGTAATTAAAATTATAATTAAAATTATAATTGTAGGATAATATCTACAAGTGATTGTAGGTAGCATACTACATATATTACAGATTCCCATATCTATTATGGAGTGATCAGTAGTATGAGACAACCAACAGTTGCAGGACAATTCTATCCGCTAAGCCCAAAGGCCCTTAAAAAAGAGGTCAACAGGTGCTTTAGTGGTATTGATACATCACAGCATAATGTGATCGGTGCTGTTGTACCGCATGCCGGATATATTTATTCGGGATCGGTAGCAGCACAAGTATACGCAGTACTTCCAAAAGCAGACACTTACATTATATTGGGACCAAACCACACAGGTTTTGGATCTTTGGTGTCGGTATCACAGGATACGTGGTCAACGCCGCTTGGGGAAGTTGAGACTGATATCGAACTTGCAAGATCACTTGCAGGCAGTATTGTGGATTTTGACGAACTTGCTCACAACTATGAGCATTCTATTGAAGTCCAGTTACCGTTTTTGCAGCACAGGTTCGGAAACGATTTCAAGATATTGCCAATATGCATGGGATTGCAGGATGAAGAGACTGCAGTGGAAGTAGGAAATGAAATCGCCCGTGTAGTATCGGAAAGCGGTAAAAAAGTAGTGATAATCGCATCAAGTGATTTTACTCACTATCAACCTGCTGATATTGCCCGCGATGTAGACCAGCATCTCATTGAAGCAATTCTGGATATGGACGTTCCTGAATTTTACAGGCGACGTGCTGAGAAGAATATTTCGGCATGTGGTTATGGTCCGATCGCGGCAATGCTTACTGCGGCAGGTGCTCTTGGTGCAAAGAAGCAATCTCTTCTGAAGTATGCAACAAGTGGTGATGTGACTGGAGATATGTCTGCTGTTGTAGGATATGCAGCAATAATTGTAGAATGATGCTTGATTATGCAATTTATGGCATATTTTTAACAGGCAATTCACAAAGGAGTAATTGTTAATGATAACTTGTTCTGCACCAGGGAAGATATACCTATTTGGTGAACATGCGGTGGTCTATGGTGAAAATGCCATATGCTGTGCAGTTGACCTTCGGACCCGTGTGCAGGTTGAACTTGACGAATCTGTGAGTATCAGTATAGAGTCGGTTCTTGGTAAGACCGGCATTGATCTTGATATCCATCCTTATGTTTCAGCAGTTATCAAGCGCATGAGGGAGTTTGCATCGATCGAAGGTGTCAGCATCAAGATCGATTCCGATATTCCTGTTGGTTCCGGTGTAGGCTCCTCGGCTGCTGTAACGGTTGCAACGATTGCGGCATTGAACCGGATGTTTGATTGCAATTTGACCCTTGAAGAGATTGCAAAACTCGGGCACGAGGTAGAGATTCAAGTTCAGGGTGCTGCGAGTCCCACTGATACTTATGTCAGCACAATGGGCGGTGTGGTTATGATTCCACAGCGAAAGAAACTGAAAAACATCGATTGCGGGATTGTGATCGGCAACACGAACGTGTTCTCTTCCACAAAAGAACTTGTCGCAAATGTCGCAAAACTACGGGAAAGTTATCCACAGATCATAGGTCCGGTTCTATCAGCAATAGGCAGTATGTCAGAAATTGGTGAAGAACTTGTGAACAACAGTGATTACGCAGCAGTAGGAAATTTGATGAACATAAACCATGGACTGCTTGATTCGATTGGTGTTGGCAGTATTGAACTGTCGTCACTCGTCTATGCGGCACGCAACAGTGGAGCATTTGGCGCAAAGATCACAGGTGCCGGTGGCGGTGGCTGCATGGTGGCATTGATGGATAAAGCCAAAACAGAGGCTGTTGCCGGTGCAATTGA
Source organism: Methanosarcinaceae archaeon (assembly GCA_030609665.1). Classification (GTDB taxonomy): domain Archaea; phylum Halobacteriota; class Methanosarcinia; order Methanosarcinales; family Methanosarcinaceae; genus Methanovorans. The sequence goes on from JAUWBW010000106.1 coordinate 4,661, forward strand.
TGCAGCAGGCGGAAGTTCGATCATTACAAATGCAACAGAACATGGTATCATAATGGAGTCAAATTCATGAATGCATCAGATGATATCACAAATATAACGATATTGAAGATCGGCGGCAGCATCATCACAGATAAGGATGCAAATGATGGCGCTGCAAATTATGATGAGATCGAACGGATCGCAGGCGAGATATCAAAACATAAGGACAGGTTGATTATTGTTCACGGTGCGGGTTCATTCGGACATCCGCAGGCAAAGAAGTACGCACTTACCGAGAAGTTCGATGCCAAAGGTGCGCTTATCACACATGAATCCGTGAAAACGCTCAACCGTATTGTCGTGGAATCCCTGAAAAATGCAGGAGTAGATGCTGTTGGAGTGCACCCGATGGGCAGCACCGTGTCTGAAAATGACAGGATCTCACAGATGTTTCTTGACAATATTCATCTGATGCTTGACAATGGTTTTGTACCTGTGCTGCACGGTGATGTGGTTATGGATATAAAACTCGGGACATCCGTCCTATCGGGCGACCAGATAGTTCCTTATCTTGCAGTGCAACTCGGTGGCGCAAGGATTGGCATCGGAAGTGCTAAAGACGGTGTTCTTGATGACAAAGGTGACACGATCCCAACGATCACATCCTCGAATTTCAAGGATATTAAAAAATACATTGGTGGGTCGGAAAGTACTGATGTTACCGGCGGGATGCTCGGAAAAGTTGGTGAACTGTTAAAACTTTGCGAAACATCAAGTATCACTTCGTATATATTCAACGCGGGAAAGTCCGGGAATGTGTCCCGATTTTTAGGCGGCGAGGATATTGGAACTGCGATAACAAAATGACAAGTATTTAGTTTAGAATTGTAATTTAGAATTATAGTTAGAATTTGAATTATGAATAATCACGTTAGGGAGAATCGATAATGACCACATCTCAAAGAAAGATAGAGCATCTGAATATATGTGCAACAAGTCCGGTAGAGTCCCGGAATGTCAGTGCAGGGTTTGATGATGTAATTCTGGTGCACCGTGCAATGCCTGAAGTCAGTATGGATGCAATAGACCTATCTGTTGATTTTATGGGCAAACGTCTGAATGCACCGTTTATGATCGCATCCATTACGGGAGGACATCCTGACACTGTAGGCATAAATGCATCGCTCGCAAAGGCAGCCGAAGAGGTCGGTATCGGAATGGGTGTAGGAAGTCAGAGGGCGGCGATCGAGGACCCGAAACAGGAAGATTCATTCAGGGTGGTTCGTGACGAGGCACCGAACGTATTTATTTATGGTAATGTAGGTGCCGCACAGATCAAGGAATATGGCATTGAAGGTATTGAGAAAATGGTAGAGATGATCGATGCCGATGCAATGGCAGTGCACCTGAATTTCCTTCAGGAGGCTGTTCAGCCGGAAGGGGATCGGGATGCATCAGGCACACTTGATGCAATTAAAGAGATATGTTCCATGAAAATACCTGTTATCGTCAAAGAAACAGGTGCGGGAATATCAAATGAGGATGCCCTGTTTTTGAAAAAGGCTGGCGTGTCAGCAATTGATGTTGGCGGTGTCGGTGGTACAAGTTGGTCAGGTGTCGAGGTTTACCGGGCAAGTGCTCGAAATGATATTTTGTCGCAACTTCTCGGAGAGTTGTTCTGGGACTTTGGAATTCCTACCGTAGCAAGCATTGTTGAATGCAGTAGATCACTTCCGGTCATTGGTACCGGTGGTATCAGGACAGGTCTTGACATTGCAAAGTCAATTGCTGTCGGTGCGGATGTTGCAAGTGCAGCACTGCCGTTTGTAGGACCTGCAATGAATGGTAAAGATAAAGTCGTCAACGTCTTGACGAGTATGTTGAATGAATTGAAAGTAACAATGTTCCTTTGTGGATGTGGCAATATCGAAAAATTGCACACAACTCCGGCTGTAATAACAGGTTGGACACTTGAATA
>JAUWBW010000034.1 GCA_030609665.1 Methanosarcinaceae archaeon
CTCATGAAATATGGCCGGCGGAGTGCATACCTGTCCATAAACTTGTGCACGGTACTGATTATTTCCCTGTCAGGCTCGTTGACCGCACCCACTACGAACTGCGTGTCATTCGCACCTACAATACGACCGCCATATCCGACCTTGCGCCTCTGTTTTTTGATCAGGTCGCGCGTCCATTTGAGGCGGGTCAGGATGTCATTATTGTAATCGAAATTCGGGCATATCTCGGAATAGTTGACAGAACTTGTGGTTTCGGCATTTACCCCGAACTTGTTAGAGTGTTCTGCAATTTCCTCAAGAAGATATTTCGGGGTTCCAGGCATCACTCTTGTGTGTATGTATCCTGTAAATCCCTGACTGCGCAGTAGTTTTGCAACCTCAAGCTGCTTCGCGGCTGTGTTTTCCGCATCACCGATGATGCCTGATGATAGGAACAGACCCTCGATGGCGTTCTTACGATAGAACGACCATGTTATTTTTACAATTTCCTCAGGTGTCAGCGATGCGCGCACAGTGTCACGTTTGTTGCGATTTGGACAATATGCGCACTCACCTGCGCATGAATTGGTGAGCAGGGTCTTGTAGAGCTGGATGCACCTACCATCGGGTCCAAAGGCGTGACACACTGCGCTTTGGTTGCAACTATCGTATTTGGTGCCTTGTGCAAGAATGCGCATGCGTTCGGTGAGGGTGTGATGCTGCTCGGTCATTTGATGATAGAAGTATCCGTAGGTATATAACCTCGAGCCAAGCGGGGTGAAAGTATTCGGCAGGTGCTTAAGCGTATTTTGTTCTCTAACGTACTTCTTGGAGTGATGTAAATTTCAAAAATTGGTATGACAAAAGATATTAGGAATGGTCAGCGTCGAGCGGGTGCACACATTTTGATCGGTCGCGCACACTCATAGTAAACATTTACCTATCAAAATCACAAAACAATCCGTTCAATAGGCTCCGTGATCTCGAACTCGCCTAATACGATCTTCCTCTTCAACTCCTCTGCCGCAGCCGCAGCACGCGCACGGTCGGATTGGCGAACCACTACCGGAATATCTTTTTCCACCACTCCGTCATTGTAGTGTAGGGTGCCAAGATTCGCACTAAATGCACTGCCTGCGCAGTTTGTAGTGCAAAGACCGCAGTTGAAGCACAACTTTGCATCATGGACGGCTGCCACATTGTCATTAAGGGTGACAGCACCCATGGGGCATGTCTGCTCAACCTCGCACACTTCACATTTGATGCACTTATCTGACCGGTAGGTCACTGTCGCGTCGACATCATCCCACACATCACCATAGGTAGTATCGCAGATAGGGAGCCTGCCATTGACATCAACGATCGTGAGTTTGAGGTCGCGGTCAAGTTTGGTGATGTTGTCAAGTATATTCTGGTTCAGGACTGGAATTGGCACTGCCCATGTCGCAATGACCTCAGGTCCGGCAGATGTCAGGAAACCGCCCATGTATTCGGGAGTCATACCATGCATATCTGCAAAGCCGGCAAGGTTTGGTTTTTCCGGACTGCTGCGCGTACCTGAACCTGATACAAAACCCTCTGCCCCATTGATCAAAACCCTGGTTCCGATCCCGATAGTTTCAAGGTCGGGGTCGTTCTTTATCGGGTTCAGTTCACCGCATCCGCAGAAAGTTGCTTCGCCCAGATCTCCCTTGAAATCAACAGCATGGAATATCGAGGGGATTGCATCTTTGTCTGGATTTACAAAAGCGAGATAGTTCTTGAACGCATGTCTTGTTGCAAAAAGGCGGGCATGTGGCATTTCCTTGAGTGTGGTTTCTGTTTTGATGTTCTGTCCTTCAATTGTCTCAACTTCCACTGTGATCACCTTACCCTCAACAAGGTCTTTGAAAAGATGACCTCCGCCATACTTTGGATCAGACCTGCTGTGTGCTGTACCATAGACGATCAGATCCAGCACGCCGATGCGCTCGTTCGGGCATGGTCCTACATGTGCAGGCACATCGTTCAGCCAGACGCATTTTGCGCGCATGAACTTACCCGGTTCTGCAACGGAAAATGAAAGAACGACATAAGTTCCGCTCATTATGCCGCGGGTTGCGGCAGTCACCACATCGACAGCGTTAAAATTGATGCGCTCACCGGCTCGTACACGGTTGCATATCTCTTCCGCTGTCAGGACAATGGCTTCATTGTGTTCGATCTTGTCCTGTATTTGTGCGAATGTTCTTTCTGTAACAGTCATGCTTACAATAATGGCGTGTTCCTATTTGAAAATGAGGGTAATGCAGTCGCACGGACGCTCAGCCAGGCAATTCGTGTTTATAATTTCGATTCGATACACTAGGACATTGCCGAAAATTGATAGATTATTTTTGGATGAATACCTCAAATTTCACATCCTGTACCGGAATTTTCTTCTGGCATCCATGGCGTTTTCCATCTCTGATCTTTTGAGTTCTTTATTTATGCACTTGAGTATCTTTCGATGATGAAGGTAGCGCCATGTTGAAAATATGAATACAACCAAAACAGCAACGATCCGCAGATCATTATCAACAATAGTTCCCCATGTGGCGATTTTTACAAACAATACAGTCATCAGCAATGAAACAAATACTACGGTAAGATACTGGTTAGCAGTTCGCTCACATATTTTTTTATGACGTTCCAGTGTTAGAGTTTTCCTGATGCCACCCATCAATCCACCCCGTCAACAATTTAATTATTTACATAATATATTATACTCAATTAAATTAATACTTATTGATGCGGTTAACTATTTAGGGGTTAGGATCAATCATGTGACCAGAGAGAACATGAAACAAGAAATTGAAGTAGTATGTCCTTCATGCTCGCCGAAAACACCGGTATTGCATGAGGTATTGAAGTCGGGTCAGAATCCTGTTGTAAAATGCAAGGAATGCGAACACGTACACCCCACAAAGATCGAGAATAAAAAACCGGTCAATATAAGGGTAGTCGTAAGTAAGGCGGACGAGTCATTTAAGCGAAGCATACAACTTGATCCGGATCAGGTTGTGTATGAGGATGATGAATTAATTGTTGAAGACGAGTCGGAAGATGAAGTATATCCCATTATTGTCACATCCATCGAGTCAAATGAGAAACGTGTCGACGGTACAAAAGCCGGGGATATTGACACGATATGGGGCAGGAGCATTGATGAGGTCATTGTGAAGGTAGCGATCAAAAACGGCAGTAAAACAGAATCGTTCAACAAACGTGTGCCCGGTGGATATGATTTTGTTGTTGGTGATGAGGGTGATGTGCAGGGTAAAAAGTTTATAATAACCCACATCAAGATACGAAATGGTGAGTTCTGTTCAAGTAAAGGTGAAACTGTCGAGGCAAAACACATAAAGCGCTTGTATGCAACACCTGTTAAAGTAAGAGCATGGGGAGAAGGTAAATCGGCATGGAGTTTGGGGAGAAAAGCGCGAAACTGGTAGATTACCTGAGGTTTCAAGGGATTGGGGAGAAAGTACTTGATGCGATGCTGCGAGTTCCGCGGCATCTTTTTGTTCCCCCGAATGTTCGTGAAGAAGCATATATCGACACTCCGTTGCCGATAGGATATAGCCAGACTATCTCTGCACCGCATATGGTCGCTATTATGTGCGACCTTCTTGACTTGCGAGTGGGTCAAAGTGTACTTGAGGTTGGCACAGGTTCGGGGTATAACGCTGCTGTGATGGCAGAACTTGTAGGGAGCACGGGGCATGTGTATTCCGTGGAACGCATAGCGCCGCTGGCTGAGTTTGCGAAAAAGAACCTTATGGATGTTGGATGTGCAAATGTCACCGTAATGCTTGAAGACGGGTCCGGCGGCGATTTTCCGCATTCACCTTATGACCGTATTTGTGTCACCTGCACCGCACCCGATATTCCACAACCCCTTATCGAGCAACTAAAACCCGGTGGATTGATGGTCATACCTGTGGGAGTCGCTTTCCAGCAGTTATATCTTGTGAAAAAAGATGCAGACGGAACAGTCCATAAGGATATAAAAGGCGGGGTCGTGTTCGTGCCGCTTATTGGCAGGTATGGATTTAGTGACGGCTGAATGTGTCCATTGGTCTAAGTGACTTTTAAATTTATTGACACATTTGGTCAAGGGAAAACGCTAACAACAGAGGTTATAAAAAAGTTCAACAGTTAGGAAATAGGTTTATGAGACTGTCGGAAAAGTCCATATTTCGAGGCATTTCAACTTATCCAATAAATGCAGCACAACGCAGCATAGCGTTTTACTTACTAATATTGGTTTAAATGTTTCAATTTCACCACTTTTCCGACAGTCTCTTTATCTTTCAAAGTCAGGTACTACGAAAAAAGAGATTATTCCTTCACGCAACATACAATGCGCACAGGCATGCTCCGCGCTTTTCGATATCCTTGTCACGATGTGAGCACGGGCAGATAAGTACCTTATCCTTATCCTTGTCGCCGGTCGTAGGTCTACACCCACAATATGGTTCACCCTTCTCACGCTTATTGTTGGCGATAGCCTTGATCGCGGTCACAACAATATCGTAATCGGGATTTAGTTTGTATCCACTTTCCTCTGCATTCTTCTTTGCCGATTCATATATTTCTGTTTCAATGTCGTTTGAAAAATCCACCTATATCACTCCTTATCTTTGTTGTTTACTGGTTCTATACGATAAGCGTCATTTCCCCTCTACCACATCTGCAAGCCTGCCACCTATCTCGCGGCACGCTTTCAAATCGTCCTCATCAGGTCTGAACTTCACCTGCAAACCCGGTTCCATAATCTCAAACCCTGCAGTCTCCAATTCCTTTTCAACCGCTTTCACAGCCCCACCACCCCATCCGAATGAGCCAAACGCAACCGCCTTTTTACCTTTTGGTCGCAGTCCCTTAAGATATGCCAAAAATCCAGCAACCGGTGGGTACATTCCATTATTAAGCGTAGGTGAACCAACAGCAATTACCGGTGCCTGAAGTACCTCTTTTATGATCGCACTCCAGTCATTCTTTCGCAAGTTCAGGAGTTTTACCTCCACGCCGGTAGCACTTATGCCATCCAACATCGCCTTTGCCATCCGCTCAGTGCTTTTCCACATCGTATCGTAGATGATCAGAACCTTTGGCACGGTCTCGGCATTTGCCCACCGCCCATAAGCAGCGATTATCTGTGCAGGATCCTTTCGCCATATCACACCATGACATGGTGCGATCATGTCAATCCCAATACCAAGTTGCTCTACCGTATCCACATACTTGAGTACCTGTGAGCCGAACGGCATCAGGATATTTGCATAATATTCAGCGGCATCGTCCATCACATCACCTACTTCATCATTGAACCGATGTGACGAAGCAATATGCTGTCCAAATGCATCATTTGAAAGGAGTATCTTATCCTCTTTGATGTATGTGTGCATGCTGTCAGGCCAGTGCAGCATTGTGGCTTCAATGAACATCAAGGTCCTGGCACCAAGGTTCAGCTCACTACCTGTTTCAACAACCTCAAAATTCCAGTCCTTGCATCCTATACCACTATAATGTTGACATAACCCATCCCTGCCTCGTTTTGTTGCAATGACCTTAGCATTTGGAATTAGTCTCATAAGTACAGGCAAAGAACCTGAATGATCCATTTCCACATGGTTCGATATTACATAATCAATCCGTGTAGGATCGATTATCTTTTGGATATGTTTGATCAGCTCTCCTGCAAAATGTGATTTCACAGTATCCACAAGTGCGATCTTCTCATCTACGATCAGATAAGCATTATATGTAGTCCCCTTTGGCGTCACATAACCATGAAAATCACGGATGTTCCAGTCAACCACTCCTACCCAGTAAACCCCTTTAGCCAATTCTACCGGACTATATTCGTTATCCACACCCCATTCCTCCTAATATGAACATTGATTAATTTATGTCTGCATCCGAAATTGTGTAGACTCTTCAAGGAACCCATCTATGAGTTCATAATGCCCCCGTTCAAAAGATGCCAGTTTATCGAAGAACCCGCGCTGCTTTTCATTTTCAGCACGTTTTGAAAGTTCGGTATAAAAATACTCACTTTTTCGCTCAAGACGGAGCGCTGCCAAAAGCACACCAATCTCTCCCAAACGGTCATCAATGAACTCCATAGAAAATGATGTTTTAAAATCCGGGGCATTGGATTTGACATCCGGCACCGTTTTGTCCTTTCTATATTGTCTCAGGTAGTCGGCATGCCTGCTTTCTTCCCTTACCAGATAATTGTATAATCCAATCGTTTCCACGCTTTTGATAGTAGATGCCTTTTCAAGATAGAACTCCCTGCCCTGCTCTTCCATAGAAACTGCCATCTCAAGCACATTGTCCAACGTCTCAAGTTCTTCAAGAGTAACTGATATCTCTTTTAGTACATCATTCATACTTGACCCCCATTTTGCTCTATTTGGTTTTTATTTTACAGGTATTGATCCCTGCAAGAGTATAAAGTTGACAATGTCCGGTCGCTCCGGTAACCAGCATGATCAAACCAACAGTTGCAATAACATAAGTCAAAATACCTGCAGTCACGATCTGGGCAAAACCCACGTATATAAGTACAAGTCCAAATACGATCCTGACTACCCTATCAACGGTTCCTTCACTCGTTTCCACGATACACCTCCACTTGACGTAATGTATTCGGGTTATAACCACACATTTATTGATCGATTTACTATGTTTCAGTCCATTATCCCCTTTATTGGACAGAAGCAATCTACCAAACGCCTAATAAATGATTCAACTTGACACTTAAATAACTTTCCACATCAATTAACAATATAATATGAAAGTGCCGTTCGATATGTGATCAGTCGCGACCATCCAAATCATTTTTTGTTGTAAACAAGACCCAGATTCGTGTATTTAGAAAGTCTTTTATAAAACCGTGGATAATCAGAATACAGATTGAAATTACATTGAGTAATCATTACAAGAAAATTCTTCCTTCGGTCGAATTAACTCGCACTATATATTTATAAATTATATACTATCAAAAATGGGGATATATTCATGGATAATATCAAAATCGCAATTATAGGTATTGGAAATTGTGCAAGTTCACTTATTCAAGGCATTGAATATTACAAGAATAAAAACAGCGATGATGCGATTGGTCTGATGCACTGGGAGCTCGGTGGTTACAAACCAAGCGATATCGAAGTTGTTGCGGCATTCGACATCGATAAAAGGAAAGTCGGAAAAGATGTGGCTGATGCAATCTTTGAGTTGCCCAACTGCACCACTGTTTTTTGTGAGAATATACCAAAGACAGGAACCATTGTAAAAATGGGCAAGGTTCTGGACGGCATGGCAGATCACATGAATGATTATGATGAAAAGCATTCTTTTGTCTTTGCCAATGAGGATGAGCCCTCAAAAGAAGATGTCGTGGATGAGTTAAAAATATCAAAAACCGAAGTTCTTTTGAATTATCTTCCGGTTGGTTCCGAAAAAGCCGTACGTTTCTATGCCGAATGCGCACTTGAAGCGGGCGTGGCATTCGTAAACAACATGCCGGTCTTTATAGCAAGCGATCCTGCTTGGGCAAAGAGATTTGAGGACAAATGTATACCGATAATCGGCGATGACATAAAAGCCCAACTTGGTGCAACTATCACACACCGCACTCTTGCAGACCTGTTCAGCAAAAGGGGAGTGAAATTAGAGCGGACATACCAACTCAATACAGGCGGAAATACCGATTTCCTAAACATGTTAAATAGGAGTCGGCTTGCCTCAAAGAAGATCTCAAAAACCGAAGCGGTACAGTCTGTTGCCGCACAAAGGCTTGATGACGAGAACATCCATATTGGACCAAGTGATTATGTTCCATGGCAAAAGGATAACAAATTGTGCTTCCTCAGGCTGGAAGGAAAACTCTTCGGAGATGTGCCAATGAATATTGAACTGCGTCTGTCGGTCGAAGATTCCCCCAACTCCGCAGGTGTGGTCATTGATGCGGTCAGGTGCTGTAAACTTGCGCTTGAAAGAGGCGTTGGTGGTGTCTTATATTCGCCATCTGCATACTTTATGAAGCATCCTGCAAAACAGTTCACGGATGATGAAGCGTTCAACATGACTGAGGAATTTATCGCAGGAACACGGAATGTGTGAACGACCTCTCCCTGTCGCTATACGGCGAGGAAGGAGCTTCCTGTTTCATTCTTCCAAACAGCGTCAGTGAGTCCACAGGCTTTATCCGTAGTTCCTACGGTGCTAAGATTTAAAATGTTAATTGCGTCATTAATGTCCCGGTTCATTTCCAGACCACAGTAAGGACACTTATGCGTACATACTGAAAGAGATTTGGGAACTATGTCTTATTGCTGTATTATGGGTAAATTTGTGCGTTAGAGCAACAGTCAAAAATGGAAAATAGGGTGGTTTTGTATGATGTTGAATGTTTTTCGTGTGAAAACAGGTTGTTTCAAAATAGTTTCAAATAGATTAAATATTAATTTGACAAAGTCAAGTCAGTTCGTGAATTTGAAATCACAATCTTTTTAAACAACATAGTCATCAATTAATTAGATATATTCGTTTAATGGAATCTGCAAAATGTGTTGTGTTTGAATGGGTTATTGTCGTTCACATGTACATGGAATAGATACATTATTAAAAAGTGATATAGTGGTATGTGTCATGATTGACCTGAATGACCGTTAGTACTAAAAAATATGTACTCATTAAATGGAAAAAGTCAAATATGATTGTGAGTTTCAATGTCACATTCAATATATTCAAATCAGAGAGGTATTTAAAATGAGAAAACTGATGTTTATTTCGCTGATAGCACTTTTTGTTGCTATGTTAGCGATTCCTGCGTCTGCGGAGGAGGGCTTTTCAGTCACCACTTTGGATGCGATGGATGTGGATTGTACATCTGCATGTCACGCCGCAAATCCTCACATAATACACGCTGGAAGACCAGTGACATGTGTGGCTTGTCACGGTGAGACCCTTTCAATCGCCATACCGCAATGTGAAAATTGTCACTATGGACCAATACATGAGGTTCACATAGGCAAGGTAGTGACAGAAGATTGTTCCTATTGTCACCAGGGACTTGAAAGTGTACACAACAGTGCTCTTGCAGAGAGCGTATGTGCGCACTGTCACAAGGACCTGATCATGGATCACGGTGGCGAGATTGAAAGTTGTACGAAATGTCACAGCACGGCTCCGGATGTTGTGAAACCTGTTAAGACTGCAGACATGGATATTGTATGTCAGGCATGTCACGTAAATGATAATGTGGCATCTGTCCACGGAAATGAGACATACGAGCAGGCATGTTACAACTGTCACAGACCTGGAGAAGGTGATGTTTCTGCATCTCAGATCCCGCACAACATTCACATTCCGGCTGTATCATGTGTGGCATGTCACATGGAAGATGAAATAATCATTGTTCCAGAGTGTGTAAGATGTCACCAAGTCGATGATCTTCACTCATATGGAATTGTTGGTGTAAAGTCAAAAAATGAGATGAAATGTAGTGCATGTCACCCGAAGGCATACTTCGATCAACCTGCGACAACAGAACCAACAACAACAGAACCAGAAGTTTCACCTGAACCAGCAGCTGCTGAACCAGAAGATGGTCCATCACCTCTGCCCGGGTTTGGAATGGTTTCTGCAATCGGAGCAATTGCAGCTCTTTACTTTGTAAGTAGAAGAAAGTAAGTTTTGCTTTCTTTTATTTTTTCATTATTTTTTTTTTTTTGCAATTTTAGTCAATGTTTTTGTCGGCGCTTTTTTTAATTTTATCCACACTGTTTGACAAAAGTGAACACAACAGATACTTTCATGTTCATATATCTGCAAAGCATGTCCATTTGGTTGAAGTATAGGTTCATACAACCATTGTATTGTATGATGTGTGTTGCCAATTTTGTATGAATGAGCAATTGATTGGCAATCTAAGAGGGCTTTATCATGAGTGTATGTAATATGAATGTGGAACGAAAAACTGCGACTTATGAACATACTAATATCTGCATTTCCCAAATATTTGCATATCTTGTCAGATCAATCATTAAAAGAGATATTTTCAAATTCAATAGCAGACAAAATATCCAATTCTCGCTTGCAGCAGTAGTTTTTTTAACTTTTGGGATCGGGGATGGATTTACAGGTGCATATATGATGAATATTTGTGGAATATTTGCAGAAGCAAATCCATTTGCACGTTATATTGTTGAAACGCAGGGTTGTATAGGTCTGATTATTTTCAAGGTGTGGATGACATTTACGCTTTTGTCAATAGTGATTCGTATCGAAAAATTGTCAAAGCATCCTATGTACTGGATGACCAATGGTTTTTTGGTTGCATTGGGATTTGGTGGAATTATGGCAACAATTGCAAACCTTATGCGTATCTATGATGTTGCAATTTTTGGATATGGGGTGCCATCTCCACTTTTAATTGTCCAGATGTATACAGGTTTAATGTTTGTGTTAGTACTATTTGGTAATTTAATTGACAATAGTAAATATTCAAAATTTCCACATGTTCATGGACGGTATTTTTAGAACACGCTCATGGCACATTTTTTTCAAACATTTATATATAAGAGTATGCATATACTATTATTGTTTATTTATATCTTACATCATACCATCACATTATCATAAGTGAAAATATGGCTGGATTTGCTGATAAATTAAAGAAATTGACTGGAGCATTCAGTAAAAAAGGTACCGAAGGCGAGGCACCGTCACCATTTGGTGCAGAAGCCCCGCCGTTTGGTGAGGCCCCACCCGGTATGGGCGGAGTCCCTGACATGTCTGCAGGCGGTCCACCTGATTTTGGAGCAGTTCCCGATTTAGCTGCAGGCGGTCCACCCGGTATGGGCGGCGCACCGGATTTGGGTGCAGTTCCCGATTTAGCTGCAGGCGGTCCACCTGGAGTTGAGCCACCCGGAATGGGGGGTGGTCCACCAGGTACAAGTCCGGCAGGTGCACCGGTCGATAATAAGATGGCAGAAGATAACGCCAAAAAGATTGCTGAGATAGAGGGCAGGCTATCGAAGGTTGATGTTAATGTATCAATGGTTCAGCGCGAAAGCGAAGAAGTCAAGAAAACGGTTGAGAAGATCGACCAGAGTGTACTTGAACTTTTATCCCTTTATGAAATTGTTTCCAATCAGGTAAACCCTTTTGTTGGTGAAGCCGAAACCGGTCGCGAGAGCATCGAACGTTTTGAAAAAGCAGAAACACGGATGACTGAACTCGGTGATGTTATAGTCATGTTAAAGAACGAGATCGATGTTTTATCACAGCGTGCTGAAATGCCTGGTGTGGCACCCGAAACCGAAGGGAAGATCGGTGATATCGAAACAAAGATCGATGCATTTGCAGATGCAATGTTAACGCTTCATGAAAGCATAGAGGGCATGTCATCAAAAACAGATGAACTGTCTGCAAGAACCGGACAATTGGATCTGAACATCGTTGATCTGGCAGACACCACAAGCAATATATCAGCAAGGGTGGATGATCTGGAAAAGATCGATTTTTCAAAGATGGTGCAAAAAGCGGCAGAACTTTCTCCAGAGATTATTGAAGGGACTGAAGAAGTTGAACGTGAAAAAGAGCAGGTCAGCGAGGTCAAAACAAAGGATGGTTATCCAGTCGTACGTCTGGATAGTATCAGAGGCGACCCGATGAGTGTGGTCGTATTACTTAATTGGATCGAGTTTTTGATGGAACGTGTGGGAAGGAACAATCTTATGGATGCGCTTGACTACTATGTAGACATCGGTTGGATAAGTGAAGATGTACGTTCAGAGATAATGGCGTATGCAAGGGGCATAGACTACTATGTTGAAAAACCTACATGGAGATTACTTCCTGAAGACCATACTAAATCTTTATTGTTCATTGAGAGGCTCTGTGGACGCAAGATAGATAAGAACATGCTAAGCACAATAGATCGGGAGATGTCAAAGGTCAAACACGGCTTAGAGGAATTATATGGGATTTGAGACCGCTGTTGTTGTTGCTATCTTCTTTTTATCGGCTATGGTCCTTGGAACCA
>JAUWBW010000013.1 GCA_030609665.1 Methanosarcinaceae archaeon
GATGTCATTGGTTTCCAGTTCCTCCACTTTTGCAGCAATACGTTCGTTTAGATCTCCTATTGCCACGCCGAGTTTTTCACCACGAGCGTCGTAGTAGAGTGGCACAGTGGCGTTGTCCTCTACCGCCCGCTGGAAATCATAGGTTGAGACGTAGCCACCGAAAACTCGCTGTGTGATCTGGTCGTCTTTGAAGAGCGGGGTGCCTGTGAATCCGATGTAACTGGCTTTTGGCAGGGCGTTTCGCATGTTGAGTGCCAGCGTGCCATACTGGGTGCGGTGCGCTTCGTCTGTGATTACGATTATATCGTCGCGCTGTGTGTACCCTTCGTCTGGGTCCACGATTTGATTGAATTTCTGGATAAGCGAGAATACGTGTGATTTATGTTCGGTCAGAAGGCGGTTTAGGTGCTTGCCGTTAGAAGCGCGACACGGGTCGCGATCGTTATCGACCACGCCGCAGCCTGCAAAGGTTTTGTATATCTGTGTGTCAAGATCGTCACGGTCAGTGAGTACGAGGAAGGTAAAATTGCCGCCGAGTTTGCGATGTACCTTGCGAGTGAACATCACCATAGAGTAGCTCTTACCTGCTCCTTGTGTGTGCCAGAAGACACCTAACTTACCATTCCGTTCTTTACGTTCACGCACCGATTGGATGGCAAGATTGACACCGAGGAACTGGTGGTTGCGAGCGAGGATCTTCTTTGGTTCACCTGCGGATTCATCAAATAAGATGAAGTTCTCCACGAGATCTATGAAATTTTTCTTGTCGCAAACACCCTTTAGCAGCGTCTCCATATCCACAACACCGGGCTCTTCTTCAGCCAGACGTTTCCAGCTGTGGAAGTATTCCCACTTGGCAGTCACCGAGCCAATCTTCGCATTCTCACCGTTGCCAAACATAACAATGGCGTTGTGATGGAAGAGGTGAGGAATGGTGTCCTTGTAATCAGAAAAATTATTTTCAAAAGCTGTCTTGAGGTTCTTGCTAATGTTCTTGCACTCTACGAATAGTAGCGGAAGTCCGTTGATAAAACCCACGATGTCAGCTCGCTTGTGATAAAGGTCGCCCTGAACCCACAGTTCACGCACGCAAAGAAAGTGATTATTGGTCGGCTCGGCGTAGTCTAATACCCGCAGACGCTCTCGCACCCGTTCACCTTTGTCGTTGCGGAAGGTAACCTGTACACCATCGCGGATTAAGTCGTGTTTTTCACGGTTGGTGGAGGCGAGAGTTTGCGAAGCCACGGTTGAAGTTATCTGGCGCACTGCGTCATCATAAGCTTCATCGGGTAGGTTAGGATTCAGTTTGATGAGTTTCTCACGCAGGATGCGTGTCAGTACTACTTCACTGTCGGAAGTGCGGCCCAGCAGGCTGTCTGGTCCGAAGTCCTCATTATTGTAGGCGTAGATCGAATCCCAGCCGAGCTGTTGCTCAAGGTAGTCGGCGGTGGTTTGTTGAACGAGGGTGTCTTCGGTGTAGGAATGTGGGCTCATTCTTGTGGCCCCTCAACTTCTGCAAGCAGCAATTTCCCTTTTTCCGTAACCCGATATTTCTGCTTACTGCTGGTGGGCTTGTCTGGAATGGTCATTTCGATCAAATCTGCATTGAGGGCTGGGCGAAGATAGTCAGTGCGGAAGTACTTGCGGTCAGCAAGCCCAATCCGCTCTTGTAGCTCTTCTCGCAGCAATTCTCCATCACAAACGGAAAGCAGACGTATAACTTGAGGGGTAACTTGAGGGGTAACTTGAGGGGTGACTTGGGGGATGACTTGAGGGGTAACTTCTTCGATTGGTCGTTTGAACGTTGTTGTTACCCAGCTTTCCGAGACTTCGATCACTGGCTCAGGTACTTCATAATCGCGACACATCTCGCGGATTCGTTTGATTCCACTGCCTACTCGTTCCACCATCCCCATTCGATAGAACATCCCAAACAGTAATGGATTGCGTGGTACACTCTTTATCCCCAGATCTTCTTCGCGCATTCCTGCGGGCAGGCCGCCGGGTGTCACGATCTCAACACGGTCGTGGAAGATATGCACCTGTACATTGGCGGTTGAGCGATAGTCGCGGTGCGCAATGGCATTTACCAGAGCTTCCCGAAGGGCATCTTCCGGCAATTCAAGTCTTTCGTCCCGACCTCTGGCATGAGGAATTAGCGCTGTGTTCAATTTAGCCTGTAAATACCCTATCACGTCTTCATAAATGGTGTATAAGTCGCTTGAAAAATCCTTGCGGTCGAGGATGTATGTTTTGGTTGTTCCCCTGAATATTGTACATGTTACATGCGCCTGCAAGGTGTAACCGGTGATGTCATCACACAGCAGCCAGGCACCGGCATGGGTCATCTTTCCGTCTTTGGTCAGATGCAGATTATCCAATGCAGGTCGGGGTTCCAGCCCATCGGGGAGACGGGCGTGCCGAACAAAACGCCCCCAGATTTGTGGGGTCAGGTCACGTTCCAGATCATAATTGGTACATGGTGTTTCGTCAAAATGTATCAATCCTTCCTTGAAGAAAAACTCGCGAATTTCACTGCGCCCCATCTGCTGCGATGTCGCTCCTTCGCGAATGAAAAACTTGCCGCTAAAGGAGTAGGGCTTACTGTGTTGTTCAGGCACAGTGACGCAAAGTACCTCGTCAATGCTCTCCACATCAACCGCTATGGGCGGTTCGGCAGAACGGGCGATGGACTGAACCTTGGACTTTAATTCATTATGCTTACCAACCCCGACAATCTCTCCTCCATCATCCACTCCGATCAGGATAACACCACCCGTTGCATTGGCAAAAGCGCATATCTCCCTCCCAAGATTGGAAATACTCTTACGTTTGAACTCGGTAGTAAAGCCTTCACCGAGGGCGATAAGCGTGTCGACATAATGAACGGGTGTCATGCTGTTAGTTTCCTGTTATTAATACACGAAGATAATAAAAATTATATCACAGTAATTTTCCTTTTATCCATTTTCATTTATGCTTGATACCATAGCATTCAAATCTCAAGTAGCTCCTGTAATTTTGCTTTGATTATTTTCGTTCGTTCCTCAAAGAATTGTGGGAAATGATGAAACGAAAGATCAACGTCTGGAATCATATGTTGTGTCTTGTATGCATCCAAGGCCAAAGGCTCGTCAGCTTCAACGTTATGCAACCAATCTTCAAAATCTTGATCAGACTTGCTTTGGTTCACTTTTCCTTGTAATAATTGGAGATTACTCAGTCCATCTCTAAGTGACTGGTATTCTATCCAGTTATCTTCTGGTATACTGTTTTCCTTTAGATGTTTTTCTTTGAACATATTGCGAGGATATATGTGATCAATGTGGAAATGCTGGTCAAATTTTAACCAAGGATAAAGTAAGGCCAATAAGGTGTACGTATTTGAATTTCCATACTGTGTATCCAAAAGACCATCAATTTGATCTTCATCAAAAGCCATAGATTTCGGTGTTCCTCTTAGAGATTCGTAAATTTCATTTTCTGGAAAATTAGTATTATTTTCGAAAATAACTTGCCGAATCTTTGTTAAAATATTGTCAGATTGACCACCTAAAGTTTGTTTGAGTAAAGCTCTCATTAACCACCTCTGCATTTTTTTTCTGTCATCAGCAAAGGATGGGGAGGAAATTAGTTCAGTCGGATTGCCTCGTTTCAAAATATAGTAAGCAAGTGGTATAACAGCATTATTTGATACAAGTGTGTCTCTGTTGTATCCCCATGTTTCAAGAAGACGGACAGTTAATACAAGTGCTTCTTTAATATCATCCCATTGCCCTTCGATTTTTTGCATATTTTCTTTTTTGAAATTATCAATTTTAAACACTATGGATTTTATATCAGAAAGTACCAAGCACGATTTTAAAATAAAATCTTTATTGAAATTGAATGATTCACCACGTTTATTCAATTCATCGACTAATGCATATATTTCTTCACGGGCATCAAGGGTTTTCCACTGGGCGACGGCTATTGAAAGAAGCATATCTGAATAACTTAATTGTGTACCACCGGAATTAACTCTGATAAATATATTCAGAACTTTATCCAATTTTTGTTCTTCTTCTAGATAATAGTTAATCACTTTGTTTTTAACAATGATTTCCCAGAGTATACATAATGTATCAAATGGATGTTCAATATCTGAGCCAACCAAATTATTTTTATTACAGAACTTGAAAACATCCTTCACATTTTTATATTGAAGTATATTTCCAACAGGGAACCAGAAATGTTTATCATCATTTTTCACCTTATTCGGTTCCATTATCTTAAACGAATATGCCATTTCATATTCTTCATCCGGTTTGGCTAGTAGATCGAGATGTAATGTTCGTTTGGGAAAGGCAGAATCATTTTTGAAGTGATAATAAGGCAATTTACTGGCATAATATCCTTTCAAGCCAATGTTTAAAGCCGTCAAACGCTGTTGACCATCAAGAATGGCTGTCTTTGATTGTTCACCCGTCAGATAAATTGGTTTATTATGACTATAATCGCGTTGATGGTAATTGTCCATAAATTGATAAAATTGAAAATCTGATAATTTATCTGGTTGAATCTGCCAAAACAAAAATGAACCAATGGGATATCCTTGCATAAGCGAATCAAAGAGATTTTCAATTTGTTTATCTGACCAAACAAATTCTCTTTGTATGGCTGGAAGTATGAATTGATTTGATTGAATATTTTCGATGGCTTTAGCAATCGTGATTGATGTTGTCTCAGAATCCATATTTATCACTCTTTCATATTTGTCAATTGATTAATTATATTTTCCGATTGTAATCGACTTTGAAGTTTGAGATGAGAATATTCAAACTACCACCTCCCCGTTCATCAGACGCGGCAGGAGGAGATCGCGGGCTTTGATTAAATAGTGATTGTAGTTCCTTAGTGACTTTATTTGTTTCAGTATTGGACGAGCGTTGTCCGTAAACTGTGATAGGAGCATGTTTGATGGGCGTAGAATATATTGGTCTTTTAGAAATTTGAAATGTCTAGCGTAGAAGTAATTCGATAAATCAATTTTATCCAAAGCTAAGTACAAGTATTCCTGTGACATCGCCTCATCATTTGATACAATTAACTGCGTTCCATCAGCTCCGCAAGCAAATGGAAAATCCACGAATTTTAGGGTACGTGTATGGTCACCAAAGACGATTACCGGTTTATCTATATCAATAACAGCCTCCTCATCATCGGTATAACCACCTATAAAGTTCTTTGACTGATCAATGCAGGGAATTATTCCTTCTTTGAGGAACTCTGTTTTCTTTATCTTCTGTGATCGTTTAACCTTCCCAAGAACGTCTTTGACTTGCATCTTCCCCCACCCCTCCGGCACCCCATCCTCAATCTTGACATGTTCGTGACTTGGGAAGCGGAGGTGAACGAACCATTCCTTGTAGAGCAACCGCGCCGCCTGCTCCAACAACTGAATCCTCCGCCGGTTGTTTTCGATGAGGTCGTCGTAGGTACAAATCAAGGAGACTATTCTGGACTTTTCTTCGTTTGAGGGGTTGGGGATTATAATCCTTTTTAACACTTGCTGATTTAAATTAGAAATATTTGTCCCCTTACCTAGCAACGCGAGCCGTTTTCTAAAGTTCGGTGTTCGGAAGAAGTAGGAATAAAAACGGGGGTCAGCGGAGCTATTCAAACGTGCTCTTATACAAAAAGCGGAAAATGACACATTCTCCGGAGGGTTGTTTACAAAGAGAGATCGACCAACAAGGTCTTTATTACCATTGCTTCGCACAAAGACAATGTCACCGTGTTTCAGCAATGCCTCATCTCGTAGAATGCCGTGAGGGTTGAGTTCGCTTAACTCATCGTAGTCGGGAAAAGACTTGTCACCAAAGTCTTTCACGTTAATGATACGAAGGCCTTCACCTTCATTATCTGTTGTGTAGTTAAGCCCATTTCTGAACTCAGCAATATACCCAAGGGCAATTTCTGGCCAACTCATACCCCTAACTCCTCGAAGTTCTTCTTGATAGTCGCCGCTAGCACTGCCGTCTCAACATAAAGGTATTCCATCTCCACAATCACGGTGCTTCCTCCTCATCCAGCATCAATTCGGCTTCAATCTCCCCAATGGTGGGCAGACTTCCTTTGAGGTCATCGGGAAGGGTTTCGGTCAGTCGGGTTTCCCACTCCGCAACGCCCATAGGACTGTTGAACCCGCGCAACGCATATTCTGCAACAAGCTGATCTTTGCTCTTGCAAAGCAGTAGCCCGATAGTCGGCTTGTCATCAGTGTGGCGCATCAGGTCATCCACGGCAGAAAGGTAGAGATTGAGTTGTCCGACAAAGCTGGGATCGAAGGGCACTGCCTTTAGTTCAACCACAACATAGCAACGCAACTCAAGATGATAAAACAACAGATCAAGGTAAAAATCGCTATCGCCAACTTCGAGCAGCACCTGTCTGCCAACAAACGCAAATCCTGCCCCCATTTCCAGCAAAAACCGCTGAATGTGGTCCATCAGCCCCTGCTCGACCTCTCTTTCCTTGCGGGGGTCTGCCGTACCAAGGAAATCGAACAAATAAGGATCTTTGAATACCTGTGTCGCCATATCCGAATCGGCAGGAGGAAGTGCCATCTCAAAATTATTGATTGCCTTGCCCTGCCGTTCATGAAGGCGGCTATCGATCTGCATAGCAAGAATATCACGACTCCACCCGTTTTCAATAGTATTATATGCATAATACATGCGCGTTTGAGGGTCTTTCAACTTGTCAAGCAACGCAAGATTACTGCGCCATGGAATTTGTGCAACGGTGCGTTGCACAATTTCTCGCTCCGGCCACGCTTCAGCAAATGTACGCATATATTTCAAGTTACGTGGTGAAAATCCGCTCATATCTGGAAATGCGGTTTTAAGGTCATAGGATAGACGATCAATGACTTTAGCTCCCCAGCCCTGATGTTCCTGACGATCCAGAATAACTTTGCCGAGATCCCAATACATGAGCACCATAGCCGAATTGGCCGCTATGGTGACATGTAGCCGCTCTGACTGTATCCTGTTTTTCAGTTCATCCAGTACGGCAGCATATTCGGCAGGCACCTCTATTTTTCCTGGTGGCACAGGGAAAGAAGCATCCTCACAACTGCACCCCCTCGACTTCCTTTTGCTTTCAATGCCGGAAATATCCGACCTGTCCTTACTCATATCCCTAACTCCTCGAAATTATTCTTAATCGTCGCCGCCAGTTTCACCGCCTCAGCATTAAGGTCTTCCAGCTCCACATGGATATCGCGGAGTGTTTCCTCAAAGTCAAAATCCTCATCCACTTCCTCAGGAGCAACGCCAACGTAACGTCCGGGTGTCAAACTCCAGTCATTTGACTCAATCTCGGCACGGTCCACAAGCTTTACCAGCCCCTCCACATCGCGCAGTTTCGCCTCAGGGAAACGCTCAGTGAGCCAGTGTGCCTGCCGCCAGAAATAACGCACCTGTTTGAGCTGCTCAACTACAATGTGGCGAACTTCGTCGGCGGCCTTGCGGGCGCGGATAACATCTCTGCCAACCCATTTCTCGCTCGACTTAGCGTTGCATTCGTTCTCGCAGATCTCAATGAGACGAGCGGCAAGCTTGTAGAGCAGATCGGTCTGCTTGATAAGGTCACGGCTCGATTCAGCCAGCGTAACGAGGCGGTCAACAGCCTGTTTAAGGTCGCCGTTCGTGGTCTTCTGCTGCTGCCAACCCGTTTCCTGTTCGTCGACAGCATCCTTGAACGCCTCGACATCAGCATGGAAAACAGGCAGGGCTTCGGCCAGTTCCTTCTGCACTTCGGAGTGAAGAGCGTCATCAGCCAGCGTATCGAGGAAAGGTTGGATCGCATCATTCAGGGAATCGAGCGCTACGGTGAAATCAGGCAGAGGTTTTATGGTCTCTTCGTTATCATCCTCGATACTGAAACAGCCCGTGCCTTCATCAATGGTTCGGTAGCAATAACCGGAAACGAGGTCAAGGTACTTCTCAATCTCGCCCCGATAAAGCCACACGATAGCCAGCAAATTCTGCTGCTGCTCAGGGCTGAAATCATATATTTTGCGTGTGACCTTGCGATAAACATTGCGTGCGTCGATCATCAGCACTTTATCTCTGTATTCCTCCGGCTTGTCGCGATTCAGGAACCACAACTCACATGGCACTGTACGTGTGTAAAAGAAATTCGAGCGAATGGAAACCATCACATCCACGTCGCCTGTTTCAACCAGTTTCTGTCGCACCTTTGCCTCGCCGCCTCCTGCACTGGAAGCCTGTGACGACATGACAAAACCGCCCCTTCCGGTCTCATTCAAGTAACTGTAGAAATAGCTGATCCAGACATAGTTACCGTTTGAAACCTTCCCCTTCTTGTTAACCCCCGGCAGACCGAACGGCAGGCGTGGGTCTGATTTAACTTTGTCCGCGTCGATCTCATCAACGTTGAACGGGGGATTTGCCATCACGAAATCGGCTTTACCGACCAGTTCGTGAGGATCTTCATAATATGTAATAGCCTTCTGGATGTCACCTTCAAGACCATGAACAGCCAGATTCATCTTGGCCAGGCGAATAGTGGTGGCGTTCTTCTCTAACCCACGGAAAGTAAGCCGTTCGGTAGGACTCTGCCCATGTTCCTCCACGATACGCGCACTTTGCACGAACATTCCGCCTGAACCGCAGGCAGGGTCCAGCACTGTACCTCCCTCAGGGTCGAGAACGTGGGCGATAAGTGACACCAACGAAACAGGCGTAAAGAACTCGCCGCCGTCGTGTGCTTTCTGGTCCGCGAATTGAGTGAGGAAGTACTCGTAAATACGACCGAAAACATCGCCTGAAACTTTTTTCAACTCGTCGGGGTTGAGTGTACGCAAAAGCTGCCCGAGTACATCGTTATCCAATTCCTGATATTCGCTTTTAGGCAAAACACCACGCAGGTTATCATAATCGTTTTCGATGGACTCCATCGCCTCAATTATGGCTTTGGCGCGGTCTTCACTGTCGGGCAAGGCTACGAGATTGTCAAACTGAGCCTTTGGCTGAAGGAATATTGCGCTCTGCTGAGAAAAGTCCTCCTTGGCAAGTGACCGGGTTTTTCCGCCACGGGTGGGAAGATTTGCCTCGATACCATCCTTCACTGCAAGGTAGCGGCTATGTGCATGCCTGAGAAACACCAACCCCATCACAGGCATGAAGTACTCATTACTGGCATAATTGGAGTTGGCTCGCATTGTATCTGCCGCACCCCAAAGGCGTTTTTCAATAGCTTCTATGTGTTCAAGTTGGGTCAATTTGTGATTCTCCGTTTTTTTTATAATCAAGCCATTTTATTTAAGAAGTCTTAAGCAACATAATGTATAAGACCGTTGATATCTGAACTTATGTGTGTATATACTATTTTGTTTAGCATTTTAGTTTTGACTATCATTGTACACCCCATTAGTTACTATCTATATTAACATAATTATTTGTTAATGTGCTCGTATTTTACATTACCACCCATAAAACCAACCCCAAAAACTCCTCATCCCAAACCCCCTTCGCAGAGTACAACGACAACAACCTCCCCCCAAACCACCACTTAAACCCTTCTTCAACCACCGAATGCCCTCGAACCATCCGCTCCAGCCCATAGACCCGCAAAAACTCATCAAAAACACATCCTCGCCGAAGGTCGCATTTCAAAACCACGGGGTGACTCACCAATTCTATCCATTTCAGATGGATCGTTCCAAACATACGGATATGCATCCTCTTTCGTGATCTCCGAGAGTTTCACAGGTCCGGGGATTCCGGAGTGGACACAGAATATCTTATCTGAAATGACCGCACCGACCGGCATCTTATCAAACACATTATTTATCGAAGCAAACAGGTCTTCATCATTTACTGCCGCGCTCCCCGCGATTATATATCTTGATCGATTGTAATTTGTATATGGTATTAGTTAACATTGTTTGATCTTTAGCTATACGTATTTCTAGTAAATCAGAGTGGTAGCGGGGGTCTTCTTCTAATCGCTAGCCATATATCGCATTGAGTTTATCTCTGCTATAATAGTAATTGGGAGTTGATACAATTCCAATGAGGATAAAAGTAGCAAACCAGGCTCGTTGCATTGGATGTTTTTCTTGCATGATGGCTTGTGCCAGAACTTATTATGATACGGTTTCACTGAAGAACAGTGCAATTGATATTCAAACAAGCGGGGGAATTGAGAGTGCATACGTCGCCGTTGTCTGCCATGCATGCATTGAGCCGCCATGTGCAAAGGTATGCCCGACAGGTGCACTAGTTAAAAGAAAAGGTGGCGGAGTTGTATTCCACAAAGACCTGTGTACAGGTTGTGAACAATGCGTAGGTGCATGCCTTGTCGGTGCAATACACATGGATAGGGATGCAAAAGCAATTGTTTGTAAGCATTGTGGAATATGTACATCTTTTTGTCCACATGATGTCCTTGAAATGAGAAAAGTTGGTGATGCTGATGACATGCATACAAAAACATCATGCGAGGAGGTGAAGTAGGTGCCAAACATGTCTTCTGTATCCGGTCTTGCAAGTGTATTATACATTAATCTTACCAATGAGACCTCAAAAGTTGTGAACCGACAGGATCTACATGATAAATATCTTGGTGGCACCGGTGTTGCGACCATGTTGATGCATGAAGAGTTCAAAGAAGGAACAGATGCTCTTGATCCTGAATCGCCCATAGTACTTAGCATCGGACCGTTGTCCGGTATTTTCCCATGCTGCACAAAAGTGGTTGCCATGTTCAGATCCCCACTTACAGGGGAATTCGGTGAATCACATGCAGGCGGGCGACTTGCAATGGCAATGCGGTTTGCAGGGTACAGTTCTATTGTTATCACAGGACGCGCAAAACGTCCGGTTTACCTTTCGATCTATAATAACGACATCAGGTTTAAAGATGCATCTTCCATCTGGGGATTGTCTTCAACAACTGATATCGGGAAGATCTTGCGTAATGTTGAACCGAGTGCTGGCAAACGAAGTATCATTAGAATTGGAACGGCTGGGGAAAATAGGATCAGATATGCAAATGTCAATGTTGATACATATCGCCATTTCGGACGTCTGGGTCTTGGTGCAGTGTTTGGTGCCAAGAATTTGAAAGCCATAGTGGTTTCAGGTGATGGAGAAATTGAAGTGCCTTCTAAAAGTGCATATTCAAAAATATATAAAGAAATATTCACAAATATTGTTGAAACCGACCTTATGGAAAAATATCACAACCTTGGCACAACCGAAAACATACTCCCCTTAAATGAATTGAATGGACTGCCAACAAGGAATTTGCAGCAAACATTCTTCGAATATGCTGAAATGATATCGGGCGAGAACTTTGCTGACAATTACCTTATTCGAAAGATCTCATGTGCCCACTGTCCAATTGGGTGCATACACATTGCAATGTTAAAAACATCATTCGGACCCTCACATGAATACGAGGTTAGGCACATTTCATACGATTATGAATTGGTATATGCACTTGGTACAAACCTTGGCATACTCACACCGGAAGGCGTATTAGAGTTAATAGACAAGTGTGAGCAGTATGGTGTAGATATAATCAGTATAGGTGTTGTTCTGGCATGGGCAACAGAGATGTCCATGCAAAAAAGGTTCACAACAGAGGAGACGAAAGAGGTTTTATTAAAGTGGGGCGATGTCAAGAATTATCTTCGTGCGATCGACCTGATAGTCGAGTCACCAAATGAATTTTATTCTGCACTCGCAAAAGGCGTGGTATTTGCTTCAGGAAAGTATGGAGGAGAGGACTTTGCCATACAGGCTGGTGGACTCGAAATACCCGGATACCACACAGGTGTTGGAAACCTTGTAGGATTGACAGTTGGGGTCAGGCACTCACATCTGGACAATGGAGGATACAGTGTTGACCAAAAAGCGTTCAAGAACAATCTTTCGGATGAAGAAATTGTTGATATGCTAATCTTTGAAGATGACATACGGGGAGTTCTTACATCACTTACCATCTGCCTGTTCGCACGTGCTATTTACACGTATGATGCCATCATTGAGGCTCTTGCTACAATAGGCATAGAACGATCGGAAGAAGAACTCATTGAACTTGGCAGGGATATTTTCATGAAAAAATATGAACTAAAACGAAAGTTTGGTTTTGACCTCGATGATGTAACTTTCCCATCCAGATTTTTTGAAACGGCTTCCACAAATGGTATGATCGATGAAGCGAGAGTTCAAAATGTTCTCTCTATGTACA
This sequence comes from Methanosarcinaceae archaeon, assembly GCA_030609665.1. GTDB lineage: Archaea > Halobacteriota > Methanosarcinia > Methanosarcinales > Methanosarcinaceae > Methanovorans. The sequence goes on from JAUWBW010000013.1 coordinate 12,271, forward strand.
AGAAAAAACGATGGGGGGCAGATAGGACGTGATCATTTGGAAATGATGGGAAATTGCACGATATGCGGAAGAACAGGGAAGTTGTTCACCTGCATGCTGTGCGGAAGGCTTGTTTGCAGGAATTGTCTGGATACGTCAACTGGCGTGTGCATACAATGCGCACGCGGCAGGGGAACTGCTTTTCAAGGCACAAGGATCGATTAATTCCGTGTTTGATGGCACATGAATTTGATATAGTAAATCTTATATCGAATTAGTGCACCATGTGCACCCGGTACATATGGACGAATCAAAAGAATCTAAAGTCAAATTTGGCATATCCATCAACAAAGAACTGGTGCAAAAGATCGATGGAATCGTAGAACAGTCTGATTACTTAAAGATAAGCAGATCTGAAATAATCGAATCCATACTCTGGAAGTACGTACTCAGACACATGGATGAGAAAGAACTTGCAATCAATGCTGTTGAACTTGTAATACGAAACCGCAAAGGTGAACTTCTCGTATAGATCATTTAAATGCAACTGCAGACCTACATCATACCCTGACTAAATAGTCTGTACCATCTTTTGTAGTAGATGATAATGTGCCCGCACTTATCAACTGGTTTATTTTTCCATCAATCTCATGTGGCTCATACCTTTTAGAAAGCAAACTTTTGATGATACTTCTCTTAATTTCAGCCCCACGGGGCATATACATCAAAATATTTCCTTCCAGTTTATCTGGTTTGCCGACTGGCTGTGGCGGCGTGGGTGGTACCGAAGGTGGCGCATGAGCCGGAGCTGGCGATGGTTCAAATATCGGTGGAGGGGGAGTTGCAGCCGGCATAGGGGGCGCAGTGGGAACTTCCTCCGCAGGTGCAAAGTCTGGCATAACAAGAGGTGGTTGTTCTGGAAACTCTTCGGGTGGTGCAAGATCAGGCATAACAAATGCTGGTTGTTCTGGTGCTTCTTCGGGTGGTGCAAGATCAGGCATAACAAATGCTGGCTGCTCTGGCGCTTCTTCGGGTGGTGCAAGATCAGGCATAACAAGGGGTGGTTCTGCCACCACATCTTCTATTGACGTTGGTTCTGGCATTGCAATTTCCGGTTCAGTCACAACATCTTCTGTTGGCGTTGGTTCTGGCATTGCAATTTCCGGTTCAGTCACAACATCTTCTGTTGGCGTTGGTTCCGGCATTGCAATTTCCGGTTCAGTCACAACATCTTCGGTTGGTGTTGGTTCCGGCATTGCAATTTCCATTTCTGCCCCTACATCCTCTGTTGGTGTTGATTCCGGCATTGCAATTTCCGGCTCAGTCACAACATCTTCGGTTGGTGTTGGTTCTGGCATTGCAATTTCCGGTTCAGACAGGACCGCTTCAACGGGTTTTCCCTCAACTACCTGCACCATTGTTTCAATTTCGCTTGTAGGAGGCATTGATTGCAGCATGGATTGGATTAACTCTAATTGGGTTTCAACCTCATTCAATCGTTCAGCCAATCCTTCATTTGAATCCACTACCCCAGATGACAATTCCTGCTCGATAATATTGCGCACAAATAAACTTTTGTTCTCGATCTCGTTCAATCGCTCAAAAAGTTCATCGGACATACTAATTGTAAGTCGTTTCATAGCATCAACTCAGATCATTCATCTTGTTCATACATATGTATGACTCAATCATACAAATATATGACTATTGTACAAAAAACGAATTACACTAAAATGTTAATCGGATGGCTGCTTGATGGTTCTATATCAAGGTCGGCAGAAGCCTCTGCAATCATAATATCACTCATAGCAGCCAGTGGAAATGTATATGGTGCATTTTCAATTGGACCGTATAATACAAAATCACCTGTTGCAACCTGCTGCAAACATGTGGATGCAATGTCACATATCTGGAATATCCGAGGGTCTTCTTTTCGCTTTCCTTTAAGCCAGTTCCATGCAGAAGGAGCATTGTGGATCCCGGAGCCTGTAGGATAACCCCATTTTGCTTTAGCAGTAAGTGTCATACGAAGTGCAACACCCGCACCATCCCCCATAGGAGTAATGCTTGGATCGATCAGAATGTTCGTGATCCCACATTCCTTTGCAATATCCAAAAGTCCGGTATCGATAATTCCACCGCCATTCTCAAGCAATGCCATCCTGCCATCCAATGAAGAATTCATTGCATTGAAGCCAAGTAATATTGAACTATCTACATCGGATATTTTCAATGCCTCCTGCTCATCATCTGTGATGCTCATGTTAATGGAATTATAAATGGCCTTATCGGCAAGCCCGATATCAGTAACATATTCAACAGCATGCATCCGTACTGACGCTTCAGGAGAATCGATAAGAAATGGTGCATCAGTTATATTTGATATAAAATCTATATAATTAGATATACTTTCCACTGTAATTCCAAATATGTGAATCAAATGTGCATTTCCGGTTTCATCGGAGTTCGTTTCCTGAATATTTACAAGTTGTTCTGCAGCATCTTTATCAAATATGCCTGCTGCGGCATCCTGTACAATTTTATGATTGTTGTAGAAGATCGTACCTGCAAGTGCAGTAGGCAATTCGCCGGGCTGACCTCCTATCTTTATGCCTGCAATATTAACGACCTCTTGCTCTTTTTGAAACCTGAACATTTTTTATCCTCTTATTTTTCCCACATACACCATTACATAAATTGATATTATTTACCAATACATCCGCACATCATCAATATCATTACAATACTTCTGCTTCAGCAG
>JAUWBW010000167.1 GCA_030609665.1 Methanosarcinaceae archaeon
GTTTCATCTTTCCAGACAAGAGTATCAAAGATGAAATGCATTCTCAGATACCCCGGACCTCTCCCATAAGCCAGATACGGAGATGGATGTCCCCAATCTCCTGATTTGTCTGCTATACGTATCTCATTTTCCGCAGCAGCACCTATTACAGGTGCAAACATGCATGAAAATATCACAAAGGACACGATCAATATATTCTTAATGTTGGTCATTTTATCAAAATCCTTAAAAGATTTTCAGAATTTATTTCCTGTCAATTTCTCAAAACATGGAATACAATGAGCATCACCGTTTAGCAACTTGACTCTTGTTTCCATCACAGGTTCATTGCATACAACACAGTCCAGTGATTCATGGATACGTGCTTTTTGCACTGGTTCCGGCTCCACTTGTTTAATTGTCATGAGCCTGTCTTCAGGCAAACCGAGTATCTCAACACTTTTTTTGATGTGTTTTTGTGTGAAAATCTTTCTTTCATCCTCAGTTGCCGTTTTGTTCCTTACTTTGGCAAAGAGGGTGCGATGTTCTTCGTCCGTATCAAAAGCTTCTTTGTTAAGGGAAATTCTTAATGCTTTGTTGGTTTCACGGTTTATGAACGTATAAACCGGTTTTCCAAAATCACGGAATATCAGGTTTCCTTTTCCAAACGTACATCCTGTGAGTATCTGGATAGCATCCACACCGCAAGAGTTGTTTTCGACAATTGCGACCATCTCTTCATCCCTTGCAGGTTTTCCAAGTTCTCGCAATACCACTTCAGATACCCGTATTCCATCTGCAAGCCCCGGGCACTGGTGCCCATGGAACCGGATAGCATTTTCTATCATAGATTTCTCCGTACCATTAAATGACATACTTTGCGATATTTGTCGATATTATATAATAGTTATGTTACGTCACTTTATAATCGTGTTAACATGTGAAACGTATTTTTTATAACATAACACTGTTTACATGATTTATGAACAATTCATTGTAACCCAAGTTTGACAGTTATAATAAATATAAGTGTCCTTAATTTGTTTGGTGTGACTAAACATGCAAACAAAACTAAGGACACATGAGATAATCCCAAACGATAATATATGCTTTCCTATTGGAACAATATTAGCTGTTGAAAAACTGTATGATGCACTTCAATTTTATTCTGTATTCAGCAAACACAAAAAGAAAGGATTAGACATAAATTCCTTATTGAAAGCACTCATAAGCTACAAGCTTACAGACAATTTTAGCATCGATAGAGCTCATGATTGGATAAATCGAGAAGATGTCCTAGAATTATTCAATCTCAAAAAGTTCAATGAAAGAGGTCTTTACAGAACTCTCCAAACCTTAGGGAATAACAGTGAAGAGATAATCTTTGACATCCAAGACATCCTATTTCGAGTATATGATTTCTCACATACAGATGTCAACATGGATTGGACAAGTATAGTTTTACATGGGGATAAATCTCAACTTGGAAAATATGGGTACAGTCGTGACCATAGACCTGACAAGAAACAAATCACTATTGGTGTCAGTGAACTTTCGGATCCAATCAACATACCAATTGGGCTCACAGTGGAACAAGGTAACGTGAATGATCAAAAACACTTCAAGAAAACGTATCGCCAAATCAGTAAAAGGCTCAGGAAAAACTCACTTGTTGTTTTTGATAAAGGTGCAAATAGTATCGGAAATATAAAACTTATTCGAGCAGACAAGATGCAATATTTAACGGCAAAGAAACTCAATAAGAGTGATGATAAGATCATTGAAAAATTCGGTCAACTTGATACTGAGGTGATTGATGAGGAAAAGGGGATTTATGGATACAAGATTGTCAAACCGAACAGTATCAACTATCTCTATTTTTCAAAAACTTTGCAAAAACAGCAACTTGAATCAAAGGCAAGAAAGATACTCCGGATGATCCATGAAGCAAAAGAGATACAAGAATCAATTGATAATAATAAGAAAATTCCGAAGAGATTCCGTGTTAATAATGTGCTTGTTGATGTCAGTTATTCAATTCAAACGAAATTGATGGATATTGGTGAAGAGGAGGCCATTAAACTTCTTGAAGAGCAAGTGATTACAGGTCGTGAGGGATTTTTCAGTCTAAAATCAAGTGAGAATTTGACACTTAAGGAAGCACTTGCAACATACAGGAAAAAAGACTCGATCGAGAAAATATTTCATTCATTAAAAAATGAGATTGAAATAAAACCGTTGAGGGTGTGGTCGGATGCTAGCATTAATGGGGCAATTCTTGTGGGATTTATTGCTCAACTGTTCATATCGTTGATGCGATATGAGTTCGATGAACTGAAGCATAAGTCAACAAAATTCATCAAAAAAAGCTTATTGAATTTGACAGTTACTGTAGATTACATGAAAAGTGGTGCGAAAAATTTAATTTATGCAAATTTTGACCCAATGAATACACTGATTTTGAGGGGAAAACAGGGAATTACGTAGATTTTTTGTTAATAATTTTTGAACTGTCAAATGGGTTTTCCTGACAAAATATGGAAATTTTAGAGAAAATAGGACACATTCTCTTCAAGAAAGAGTGGAAACTGTCAAACTTGGGTTGTAAAACAGATCACATCATAGCCAAGCGTAATTGCATATTACCCTTCAGTCACCACTGCCATCCAGATCAATGTCCCATCCTGTACTAACAGCTTTAAACGCATCCGGAAACTTCATGGCAATCTCTTCGGTGATCAATGTCTCCTGACCACTATACATTGCAAGTATTACGTTTTCTTGCAGGAGTCTGGGAAGTTGAAAATTGAGAAAAACAAGGAAAATGATGGTAAACAGATAAACTGTTACCATCTTCGCTTTCCTGTTTCACTTCATTGTTTACGGTTTCCCTGAGACTGTTTTATGCAGAATGCGGAAAGAATCGCAAACACCGCTAAAAATGGCATGAGCGGAGTTGTTTGAGCAGGGTTTTCAGTCTGCAAGGGTGTTTGTGTTTCTGAAACCACTTCCCCCTCATCTGTATTCAACACTAAAAGGGATAATTTGTTCTGGGGGATCGGGATTCCTTTGGAGACTCCACCTACCGTATAGTACCAATCAACCCCCGCATCAGGGTTATAGGCATAATACCACGTAGGATAATACAGTGATATTGCCGGAAGTTCCCTGGCATAGACATTCTGGGCTTCAAAAACCACTTCTTGCCTTTTTGCGGGATCCATCTCACGCAGCATATCGTCAATCAAGCCGTTCAGCTCTTCACATTTATCATATCTTGCAGTATTTGGACTCACTTTGGTTCCCGGGACCTGTATGACCTTCTCATAGAGAATCTTCGGATCGCCGCCAATGCCACCGTGTCCTGAGATCGCAAGATCGAATTCCCAATTTATAACTTTTTGATCGACAATCTTTGTTTCAAGTGATACCAGATCCACCTCTATCCCTACTTTTTCAAGCTGGTTCTTCAATATTTCGCCATCCCGATCCGGTGTGGATTGACCACCGGTACTTATCATCGAAACCAGTATCACAAATTTCAGAGGCTCACCGTCTTTGGTGAATACATCATCATTTAATTCGTAACCAAGTGACTCGATCATTTCCTTTGCTTTATCTGGATTATATGGATACTCAGGGATATTGGGGCTTGCCCACTGGCTCTCTGATGAGATCAAACCGTAACTTGCAGGTTTTCCATATCCTCTAAGTGATTTATCCACAAACTCGTCTTGATCGATCGCATAAGCCAGCGCCTGTCTGAACACAACACTGTCAAGCGGTTCTGTGTTATGGTTGATCATCAGTTTCTTGTTCCAGTAATGCGGACCTGCTATGACAACAAAGCCTTCTTCAGTAAAAGTTTCAATCATCTCCGGTTTTATTGAAGCTAAGTCTACCTCTCCACGTTGCAATGCCATCTGGGTGTCACCTGTTTTCACATAGATCAACTTATCGACATCCGGTCTACCAAGATAATATTCATCAAATGCTTCATACTGGTAGGTTCCATGCTCCTTGCTAAAATCAACATATTTGAAGGGACCGGATCCTACAAATACATCGGATTCCACATAATCGATCGGATTTTCGATATCCTTCCATATATGTTCCGGCAGGATCGGCATCGTGCCGCCAATATCCCCAATAAAGGGAGCGTATGGACTACTCATATAGATCTTTACAGTATGATCGTCAACCACTTCACCCCGATCAACGCTATCAAGAACAACCCAGCCATAAGGATGTTCTTTCATGTACTCAATTGTAAAAGCGACATCATTTGCTGTGAAAGGCTCCCCATCATGCCATTTTGCATTTTTGACAAGGTTGAAGACGTAAGCTTCCTCTTCAGTGATATATTCCCAATTTTCTGCCAGTAAAGGAACAACATCCGATGTTTCATCTTTCCAGACAAGAGTATCAAAGATGAAATGCATTCTCAGATACCCCGGACCTCTCCCATAAGCCAGATACGGAGATGGATGTCCCCAATCTCCTGATTTGTCTGCTATACGTATCTCATTTTCCGCAGCAGCA
>JAUWBW010000171.1 GCA_030609665.1 Methanosarcinaceae archaeon
TCGTTTCATGCCATTCACATTCTGATTCTCGCATTTGATCCCTCACATACAAACACGCCACATGCACGTGAATATTCTGACAATTTCAGACAGGATCTACATGATGCACAGGATTTCAATGTCGGTTTATGACATCCGCCCCATCATACCTGCGCACCACCCAAAAATATAACCATCTGCCAGCGCCTGCTCCAAGCAAAAAACGTCAACCAATCCCCGCATATACGCTACGCTCTGGAGTGTTTATTCACACCATCAAAAAAAAGAAAAACGAGGGCATCACTGCCCCGTAGCCTCACCAGCCGGTGCGCGTTTCAAGTGAAAAACGCCGCCTGCAAACCGAGTAAAACACGCCGACCGTGCACAAATATGTGAATCAACTACCCCATATAACAACATCTGCGTGCATCTGCGGTTAAAAAAGAAAATGAACCGCAGATACGCTACGAGACGAACTGTTTTACAATACCTTCAAAAAAATAAAAACGAGGTATCAATACCCTATAGCCCCGCAAACAGGCGTTTTAAGCACAAAGACCTGCCATTCCATGAAACCATTTATTGACTATGCTCTTTATGTATCGTCAGCGAATATCTCTGCCGTTCGTGTTATTCTTGTCCGGTCATATTTTTCAATGTCGCTGATCAAAGTTTCAATTTCTTTCCTGTCAAGTGAGCGCTTTAGATAACATAATCTGAGTATATCGACAATATCCAACCATTCCACACCAACATCTTTGCAATACGCCTTCGCCTTTTTGTCGTTGGTTGCAAAATCAATCCCTTCCTTTTTGCATAACAAAATAGATGTCAGTTCACCCGCATGGAGATGTGTTAACTCTTCTTTTATACGCTCATACTCAGAGGTAAGATCGGAGTCAAGATGAATGACCTTGAATCTTTGCTTTAAAATGTCGTCAACAAAATCATACCCTGCTTCCTTTGCCATCAAAAGTTCGTTATACACTTCAAAAGTAATTGTGAGGTCAATTTCTGAAAATAGTTCACTCAACAAATTGGCTCTGCCAATCTTACTAAACATACTCAAGATATCTGTATCGAATATCATGTTTATAGGTATTTTTGAAGTTTCACATCCATTTCCGCAGCCGGTCTCGCCTCTATCTCCCTTATGATCCCACGTTTGCCTAATATCTCTTTAAATTCAATAGTAGTCATACCAGCTATCTCGGATGCTTTACTCAGGGATACCTCTTCTTCTTTATAAAGTTCTATAGCTGCATTAACCTTAAGTTCAGAATTCTCCCTGAACAGGCTTCTTATGGCATCTTTTATTACTTCTAATTCACTGGAGTAATACCCTGCATTCACCAATGCCTTCACTTTTCGATCCACACCAACTGACATTACATCCATTTTAGATACCTCTTATTTATAAGAATTATTTTTTATAGGATAAAATCCTTTCCTCCCACTTTCGTCTTTTTTTCATGAAAAATGATGTAGGAGAATGAAGAGGAAATGCAAATACGCGACGTACTGTTCATCCTCAAAAAAAAGCAGGGCATTACTGCCCTGTAGCCCCAGCCAGTGCGCGTTTCAATTATAAAACACCGCCAGTAAGCCATCTACGTATTCGAACTGACATAATTTATAAACATCATGTGATCAAAAGGACGAATACATATTTATATGAATCATAGTAACAATTTAATAATAATATGAAGTATGGAATTCTCTGCAAAGGTGATCAATGATGAAGATGAAAGCTGTGTATAGAGACCATGTGCTAAAACCACTTAATGATATGTCCCATATGCATTTGGATAATGGGACAGAAGTTGAGATCGACATAAAGCGATCTCCTACTGACAGAATTACCGGACTTATGAAAGGTGTGGATCTGACATCTCTGGAACTTCAACATAAGGCTAAGGACATGTGGGTGAAGGATCTTGTATCTGATAGACACTAACATATTTCTTGAAATTCTACTGGCGCAAGAGAAGAAAGACATAACGAACACAATTCAATAGATATTTTCCCTTAGATCAACATCATCAACATATATTCGGCGATCATTCCACAAAACTTTATAGATTATTCTGATATTCCCAATCCGTATACGGAATGTATCATCCTTTTCTTTTAACTTTCGAATATCATACTTCTTTGGAAATGCATTTGATTCCAATGAAGAAAGAGCTACAATAATTTTATCCAGATATGGAGATATTTTATGAATTTTTTTATTATATATAATTCATGGAATTATATATTGCGAGTTAATACGAACGAAGTGAGTATTTTCTCGCATCTTTCTTCCGGACGATTACTTCAAATGTCACTTCAATTCCTTCAGAAACTCATCCAGACTTATGTAATCGCCTTTTGAGAGATCATCTTCTGCTTCATTAATTAATTTTATTTCATAATCAGAAGGCTCATCTTCTGGAAGAAATGCAGCCAATAGTTTCTGAAATGACACCTGAAGCCCTTCAATATCATGCTTTAAAACATCAAACGATCCGTTTATTTCTTGAGAAATATTTGCAATGTCATTCATGGATTAATAATATGTAGCAGGAATATTTATAATCTGCGTCTGGAAACAAGCACACCTGCACCAGACTGATAACCAGTCTGTAATATCATAAAATGCCGCCTGCGCCCTAAGTAGAACACGCTGAACACATACGAACATTCTGACAGGATTTACATGATGTACAAGATTTGAATATCGGTTTGTGACATCCGGTCCATTATACCTGCGCACCCACTCAAAACGCAAAGCACCAATCGGCAAGCAAACTCATCAACCAAACCTCATGCAACCACATCTGCGGAACGCTGATACGCTACGCGATGGACTGTTCATCCTCAAAAAAAAGCAGGGCATCACTGCCCTGTAGCCTCAGCCAGCGCGCGCGTCTGAGTAAAATCTTCTGTATTGCCGTTGATTATGAATACAAAGTTGCCATTGCTCCACAGATATGCATACCGTGCGACCTGCTCACCGCCCATTGTGGTGTAATCCATGATCCGTGTAGCAGTATGCCCGTTGAACGATGGATATGTAAACCGGTCCATATCCTTAAGCGGCGTGAAACCGGACTTGTACGGAATAACGAAATTCTCTGCAGCATCAACGATTCCTGCAACGCATCTACATTTTCAACCTGACAAGTCCTAACCTTTTTCGCTCATTATTGACCTTTTCGATATTCCATATTTCGATCTCGTTTTCAATGCATGATCGTTTAGCCTGCTCGCTGGATCCAAACAAAGCAAACAAGATCACCTTGCCAACCGCACGGACCTTTTTGATACGTTTGACCTTGTCCAGCAGTTTGTACACCTGATCTGTGTTAACATTTCCTGCTTTCACCTCACCAAGGATCAAACCTTCATCCCCATCAATGATGAGGTCAAATTCGTCTTTCCCAATATTGCCCGATGCAACAGTGTAGCCTTTTTTTGTAAATATTTCCCTGATCTGGGATTCACGTGCATGCCCCAATTCATCCTTGAAGTCATCGATCATCTGGGATATCTGGGATTTAAAAACATCAAGCTTCAATTCGAGTTCTGGAATATAGGACTCTTCACGCAGTATGTATACATGTTTTAGCCATAGGGCAAGAATTGGATCTGCAAGATCGTATCTTTTATCGTTCTTGACAATGAGGTCTGATGCAATAAGCCGTTCAAGTGGATATGTAAGGGACGAACCGGGCTTTTCGACATACCTCGCAATCTCTGAAAAACGATGATTTCCCAATGCGATGGCGGCCAATATTGTAAGATATGTATCCAATCCTTTTTTCTCGAGGGAATTTACAATGAGCTGATGACAGTGTTTGTATATGTTCCCTGATCTGTAAAAAACATCCTGTGCAATGGCCTCAAGCAGTGCATTTTTCGATATATCATGTACATTCCAATCCTGTGCAATGTCGCAGAGCTTGAGCCCTATGGATGCGAGATAATATGGGTAACCCCCTGTGATATCGATTATGTAACTGAGATGTGTTTCACTGATAAGAATGCCATCAAGTGTGGAAGTCAAATACGTTCTGGCATCACTGTACTCGAATGGACCCACATATATCGTTTCAAAGTGACCATACAACGGAGAAGAGGTGGCATTGATTATGTTTTCCATCATACTGATCGAAGACCCGGCCACGATCCACCATACATTCTTTTGCATCATCAGGTTCTCACGAAGTGTCTCAAGGATGTTGTCACCCCATAATGCAAAGTTCTGGAACTCATCAAATATCAGAACCAATGGTTTTTGGTTTGATGCTTCTTTATATTCTGATAACTGCTGAATGAGACCCAATATAAGATCCAGAAGTTCTTC
>JAUWBW010000050.1 GCA_030609665.1 Methanosarcinaceae archaeon
TCATCCCGAAGTGCCAGTACCTCATCCCGCTCGCCGTGCATCTTACCGACAACTGTCCCAATGTGAAGTTGGTCAAGTCCGATCAGGCGTGTTAGTTTGGCGATCACAAGCATGCTCACACCGTGGCGGGGATATCGTGTAATTGCTGAATGCATGCATCTGTGTGCATGGATGGCAAGTCCCATATCCTCGGTGGCTTCGCGAAGCGACTGCAAAGCAGTCCAGCCAACAGGCATGATATCGATCATAACATATTTTCCGCCAAGGTCACTGATGGTCTGTGCTCTCTTTATCATCTCCTCGCAGGTTGGTGCAGTGATGTTGCACATGTACATCTTTTTCTCGCCGGTTTCAGACTCTGCTTTCTCTTGACCTTTGAGGGTGAGTTCAGCACGCGTGTTGAACCTGTTGAACTTCTGGTCAGTAAGATTCTCATCATCTTTTACAAGGTCGCATCCACCTGCAAATGCATTATATGCAACTTCTGCGTGCAACTCTGACGACAGTCCTACCTTTGGTTTCACGATCGTTCCAACAAGCGGTCGGTCAATATTGCCAAACAGTTTTTTGATGCCATCGACCCCGTATTTAGGACCCCTGTATTGTGCAACGCAATCCTTTGGAAAAGAAATGTCCTCAAATCGCAGTTTATCAAGCAATTTCATGCTGAATATATTGCCGGCCACCGCACTCAATATCTGGGGCACCGAACCCAACTCGAAAAGGTCCTGCGTGTATGCAACTCTCACGGTCTGCCGCTCTTCATTAACATAATACACATGTGGTTTGAGTTCATCAGCAAGTTGCGGACTGAGAGTGGAGATGTCACTCCATGTGTCGATCGAACTCTCGCCTGCCATGTGGGTGCATGCATCCTCAAAACTGGTGCCCTTTGCCGGTTCGATGTGGTATTCACAAACAAGATCAGTACTTTTTGGTTTATATTCAAGGTCGATGTAATCTTTTAGCATATTATTTCCTCACTCGTTTTGATATATACATGCAATCATTCTGATAAGGTTTTTGTGTTATTTTTCCGCATAGACATTTTTTAAAAAATAAAATACAAGTAAAAAAATGACAACTTCGCACAATATTTATATACAATTGAATATAATACTTTATTGTGAGCGGAGATTTTTCCCCCCACTCCTTACTTACCCGCACACCCAACCCGCTCACAATTAATGTTACGGTAATTGGGTACACTTTGTTGTTTATTTCAAGTTATTCTATATTTCATCCAAAAACGGCAGTTTATCCTTTTTCCTGTATGCGACTGCCTGACAGGTAGCGATAAGTTCATCCTTATCATTGGTAACTCTTATTTCATAAGTACCGATCTTAAAGGATCTGCTGACCTCCCTTGCTTCTGCAAAGAGAGTATCTCCATCGGATGCCGGTTTAATATAAGATACATTCACATTCAAAGCAACGGCAATTGTGCCATGGGAGTTTGAAGAAGTTTCAAACGCTTCATCGATCAAAGAAAATATCGCACCGCCATGTGCCATCCCGAAAATGTTGTCCATATCCTTCGAATAGGTCATTTTCACAAGCGAATAGCCATAATCAAGTTTGACCAGTTCCATGCCAAGTTTCCTGGCATAAGGTTCGTTTTCAACCTTTTTGAACAAAGCATCAAAGACAGGGTTGTTCATTTGATCATACTCCTTTTTATATCGGCATAATCAGAGTTGAACACTTATTTATATGATTTTCCATACTCATCGATGATTGATTCCTTACAAAGTTCAACACCATGCCTGTGTGCTGCACGACCGATCATGTGCGCCGCAATCGGTGCAGTAAGCAACAAGAACAGACCAACCGTCAGGGCTTTTACACCCATTGGGGAAAATCCGACTTTCAACAGGATGCTTAGCATCACACCGAACGCACCAACGGTTCCAATCTTTGTAGTTGCATGCATGCGGTTATACACATCCGGCAGGCGCAAAAGCCCAAGCATTCCCAAAAATACGAATACCAGACCTATGATCAGAACTATATTGCTCAATAATTCAAGAACAATATCTATGCTGCTCATAATACCACTCCTTCATCAAGATATTTGGATATCGTAACCGTTCCGACAAAGGATATGATCGAGAGCACAAGTGCCACGTCCATGAAAAACACAGAACCCTGTACAAATGAATAGACACCCAGCATTACCACGATCACGGTTGTCATAGCATCCACAGCAATAACCCTGTCTGGTACTGTCGGGCCCTTAATGACCCTGTACACACATGGTATCATGGCAAACACCATGAACAGCAATGCAAGATTAAGTAGCAATGAATTCATTCAAATGCCTCCAGTATATATTTTTCCAGATCGTGCTTTATTGATTCCCTGACACCATCAGGGTCAGATGCGTCAATGCAGTGAACATAAAGCACAGATTCATCGTCTGATACATCTAAAGTCAGGGTTCCGGGCGTAAGTGTGATGGTGTTAGCAATTGCAGTGATACCTGCATGGGTCTTTGTGTCGATAGGTACAGCAATAATCCCGGGTTTGATATCGATTTTAGGCTGGATAACGATCTTTCCGACCACGATACATGCCTTGATGATCTCAATGATCAGCATCACGAAATACTTGATCTCCTTTGGAATACGGCTAATTGCATCCTTGAAAGATACTTCTTGCCCGAATTTGTAAAGCGGCTTGAATGGTTTTATAACAAATGGACCAAGCACCAGTCCAAAAAGGAAGTTCAGGATAGTTACATCGCCGTGTACAAAGCACCATAACAGTGCAAGGGGAGCAGAATACAAAAGATAGCGTTTCATCGAACCACCCTCGTTAAAACTGCATCAATATACGGTTGCGGATCAACGATCTGGGCAGCAGTTGCCTGTGCAAGAGCAATTAGTGGTTCTGCATATACTCCAAATACAAGGACTCCAAGTGCCAGTATGATAATGGGCACAGTAAGCAATGGTGACAGGGCATGTGATGAATACTCACCATACTTTTTAGTATCCCGTGACTCACCCCAGAACATTTTCATCCACGCCCTGAACATGTAGAACATGGTAAAAACTGCAAATATAAGTGCAATCGCAATTGGGATATAAAATCCTTCATTAATACCTGCATCGAACAGTAGGAATTTGCCAATGAAACCACCCATTGGTGGAAATCCGGCAATGGACATTGCCCCGATTAAGAACATGGTGCCCATAACTGGTGAGCTCTTTATCATTCCCCCCATCTTATCCATATCGCGGGTGTGTGCATGATGAATAATAGCACCTGATGTCAGGAACAACATACCCTTTGCAAACGCGTGGTTCACAAGATATACCAGCGATGCGGCAATTGTGTATACAGAACCCATGCCGAGTCCGAGGAATACATAACCTATCTGGCCGACACTTGAATATGCTAAAAGACGCTTGACATCTGTCTGTCCCACTGCCGATACTGCACCGATTATGATCGTTGCAAGAGAGAGTATTATTATAATTGGCTTGAACATGTACAATGTATCAGTGAACATCAGGAAAAATACACGAAACATCCCGTAGACGCCCACTTTTATCAAAACACCACTTAACATTGCACTTATTGGTGATGGGGCAGTGGGGTGCACGTCAGGTAGCCAGTAATGAAGTGGGAATAACGCTGCCTTGTTACCGAACACAACAATGAACAATAAAGCGACCGCGTAAATATGCCAGGGTAGTGTGCCTGAGGCACTCATAGCACTGACCTTTACGGAAATATCAGCCATGTTCACTGTCCCAACGGTTGCATAAAGGGATGCAATTGCAATCAGCATCACAATGGAACCGAGCATGCTGAGTACCAGGTATTTAAAAGTTGCTTCCATCTTGTCAGAACTTTTTGTGACTCCTCCTTTTTCGTTTGCAACCACGAGTGCGCATGAAGACAAGAGAAGGATCTCAAAGAATACGAACAGGTTGAAGATGTCACCTGTTAAGAACGAACCTGTAAGTCCTGCCATTAGTAAATTGAATAATGAATGGTAACTGGAACTCAGTGATCTCTCTTCGATATATTCCAGTGAGTACACCAGTGATAAAAACGAGACAAAGAGCGTTAAAAGTACCATTCCTGCACTCAGCAGGTCAGCAACAAGGACGATCCCGTACTTGCCCCATTCGCCTACTTCATACACTATAATGCCATTTGTCCAGACCTGCTCAAGGAGAACGACACTCAGAACCAGCATACAAAAGGTAACAAATACGTTCAAGACTTTTTGCAGAGCCGGGATTGACCTTAAGAATATCATGACCGCCGCCATAAGTATGGGTATTGCGATCAGCAGTATCGGGATATGATCTAACAATGATGTCATCCCCACAACCTCCGGAGTTCCCGAAGATCGGTAGTTCCATATTCCTCATGGATACGGTAAGCAAGGATCAGTATGAATGCAGTTGTTGCAAGACTGATAACAATTGCAGTCAGCACAAGAGCCTGAACAAGGGGGTCTACGTACTCGATATGGGTGCCGGCAGATACAACCGGAGCCAGCACACCGTCTGCTAAAACGTCATTGAATACTGTACCGGATGCATCTGCTGCGCCATGTTCTCCACTTGATCCGACAATAATAGGAACCTTTGTGCCTTTAAACACACCGGCAGATACAATTAGCATGTTTACTGCATGCGAAAGTACACCAAGCCCGATGACCACTTTAATAATATCCCTTCGCAGGATAAGGAATGTACCAAATCCAAAGAGCATTGCGATGGTAAATGAAAGAAGTGTATTGTTCATTTGTCATCACCTACGTTTTTGAATATGTATAAAAGACTACCAATGACAACAAAATACACTCCAACATCAAATAAACCGGCTGATACCAGTTCAATCTCACCAATGAATGGCAGGTGCACAAACTCGACAGCACTCCTGAAAAAGTTATGCCCAACAAATAATGCTCCGAATGCGGTTATGCATGAGAGCAAGAGACCGAATGCGAACCATTTGGCCCAGTCCGGGTTAAAAAATTCTTTTATGTTGTCAAGACCAAATACCACATACAGGAGTCCTATTATAGAAGCAAACATAACTCCGCCGATAAAGCCGCCACCCGGGTTATTATGGCCTGCGAGTAGCAATGAGATCGAGAACAGGATAACTAATGGTACACAGATCTTTGTGATTGTTTTTGTGATAAGCGTGGTCATTTTTCTTCACTCCTGCTATGGATAAGATTGTATACGCCAAGCGCTGCCAGACACAGCACGGATATTTCCCCAAGGGTATCATAACCCCTGAAATCAACGATGATGACGTTAACAATATTATGCCCGCCTGCAAGTGTCAAACTGTTTTCAATGAAATAATGCGACAGTGATTCAAAGGGTGATACAATTCCCTGGGTTGCATTGATCAGCATGATGAAAACCGTGCTTGCTATCGCAACTGAAATAATGACATCCCTCACCAGAGTAGTAGTTGGAATCTTTTCCTTAAATTTCTGCGGTATTTTTGCAATTGCAAGGAAGAATATAATCGTTGAAAGCGTTTCAACCAGCACCTGGGTCAGCGCAAGATCAGGGGCTTTGAGGTAGATGAACAGTAAACCTACCATGTAACCAAGTGCAGACAATGCTATGATTGCTGGCAGGTACCCGGGTAATGCCACTATTGCGATTCCTGCTACAACCATGAGCAGCATAAGCAATGCTTCGTATGGTGCGATATCAAAGTTCAATGTCTGCGGGATGATATTAGCACCCAGTAAAATGACAGGGATACAAACAAGAACCACAATAAGGATCAGCACCGCGTTTATGTATGTCTTGATCGTGCCCGGTTGTGTGACGGATGATATTTTGTGCCCCCAGGTCTTAGCATTGTCAACAGCCGCATCGTAGTGATAGTTTACACTTATGCGCGGGTGGCGTGCATTAAACCTGTCCTGCCACGCAGCAAGTGCATCGTATTTAGAATACACCAGTATTCCAAGAATGAATGTAACGATCGTCATGATCAATGGTGTCGTAACCCCGTGCCACAACTTTACATGGAGATGCACAGGCTCAAGGAGGATCCCGGAGGCAGTTGGTTCGACGATGTTATGAACCGGAATGGACGGTACAACCCCAAACAGGACCACCAGGAATGCAAGGAATGCTGCAGGAACAAGCATAGTGGCACACGGGTCATGTATATGTTTTGGCAAGCCGTCCTTAGGTCGTTTCCCAAGGAATATGCCGGATATTAATTTTATTGAATACGCAAATGTGAACACTCCACCCATTATTGCGATAACAGGGATCAATATGGTATACGGAGACCCCAGTGCAGCTCCCATCTCAACTGATGATTCATAAAACATCTCCTTGCTTAAAAAACCATTCAGGGGCGGAATGCCTGCCATAGAAAGGGCACCAATTACCGCTATGATGAATGTTATCGGCATCTCACGCCAAAGGCCGCCCATTTTCCTTATATCTCGTGTGGCTGCTTCATGTGCAATTATTCCGGCTACAAGGAACAAACATGCCTTGAACGTTCCATGGTTCACTATATGGAATGTTGCTGCTGCAACACCAATACCAGGATGCTGATATGTGGTATATCCGTACATTGTTATGATATAAGCAAGCTGGCTGATCGTAGAATATGCGAGTATGCCTTTAATGTCAGTCTGTCGGAATGCCATAAACCCTGCCATTACCATCGTGATCATACCTGTGCCGGCTACAAGAATTAACCAAGCATCTGTGCCTGAAAAAATCGGATGCATTCTTCCGACAAGATAAATACCTGCCTTGACCATTGTTGCCGAATGCAAAAAAGCACTGACCGGCGTCGGGGCTTCCATGGCATTTGGAAGCCATATGTAAAATGGGCCCTGTGCCGATTTTGCGGCAGCGCCTATGAAAATCAATACCAGTGTTATAAGAAAGAGGTCATGATCCTTTACGGTCTGGATCAATGCTTCGTTTTGAAGGATAGTAGGTATGTCAAAGGTGCCGGTGATCGAATGAAGGAAAAGAAATCCTGCCAACATCACGAGACCGCCTGCTGCTGTCACGATCAATGATTTTGTTGCACCGTAGATCGATTCCGGTTTATCGCGCCAGTATCCGATAAGCATATAGGATGTAACACTCGTAAGTTCCCAAAAAATAAACAACAGGATTGTGTTTGCAGAGAATACCATTCCTACCATAGAACCCATGAACAAAAGAAGCCACATATAATATCTTGGCAGATCCTCTTTGTGAGACATGTAGCCGTTTGAGTAGGACATGATGATCACGCCAATACCCGATGCTAAGAACGCTATGAGAATACCCAGCCCATCTATGTAAAGACCAAAATCAAGACCGACACTCGGCAACCATGGAACTGCACCGGATATAGGTCCATCATGAATGACATGTGGCAGCACGGTTGCGATAAGCAAAAAGCTAGCAAGTGCGACTGCGGCTGCAAGCCAGCCTACATAATGCTTTAAAATCTTCTCTGCAGCAGGAATAAGTCCTGCAAAAATAAAGGGTAAAAATATTGCCAGTGTTATAACATTGAATGGGTCCATGTCCCCTCTAATTCAATTCCCTTTATTTAAATCTTATGAAAATGTCAGAAAAGTCCATATTCCGATGCATTTTGGAATTGTGGCCATCTATAATTAATCATCGTGGCCGATGACGAATGAAATGAAATGTTCAATAGAGATTTTCGATCAAAACCCACATAAACACATTGTCAAACTACATGGAATAGATTACATATTGTATAAATATATTTTATTCCATGTTATCCTTAACCGATTTTGCACTACGAGAAAGTATAAACGCCTCGAAAGTCTGGGAGACAAACTCTCAGAAATAGAATCGCTTATAAGCTGGGAACCATTTCGTCCAATAATAAATGAAATGTACAACAACAAGACAGAATTGGGTGGATAGAAGGGAAAATTATGTCAAAGAAAGGCATTTGTAATGTGTGGAACGAAAAATTGAAATTAAAAGGAATCCTCAATAGATATAAAACATTCACTCGATGAGTTATTTAATATTATTCAATAATAATTATAGGTGTGTAGTATGTCATCAAACATTCAACTTTGCTATCAATGTGGAAAGTGTACTGCCATCTGTCCGGTCAGAAGGGTAGTAAAGACATCTCCCAGAAACACGATTTACCAGACAAATGTTTACGGAATTGATTCAGATGATATCTGGAACTGTTTAACCTGTAACCTTTGTTATGATGAATGTCCCCAGGGTGTTGATTATCCTGAATTTGTAAGGGAACAAAGAGCAAAAAAAGACCGTGCCGGCGCAGGCGCCGGAACCAAAGTTGCTCATGAGGGCGTATTTACCCTATTGGCTGACATGATGGCAGACCTTGACATGAGCAGAACCGGTCTCAAAGAGACAGGAAACGAAAATTCAAAGGTCGGCTATTATCCAGGATGTCTCGACTTTCAGGATATGTTCTTTAATGTGGATGTGGACTTTAAGGCAATTGCAGATTCGTCCATGGAACTGCTTGACGATATGGAACTTGATCCCAAACTCCTGCAAATGAAATGTTGCGGCCATGACCAACTGTGGCAGGGAGATAAAACCACATTTGACAAACTCAAGGAGCAAAATACAAAACTCATTGAAGAAAGCGGTATCGAGACCCTTGTCACTTCCTGTGCAGAATGTTACCGTACACTCAGTCAGGATTACGATCTGCCAATAAAAGTCGTACATATCAGCCAGCTTCTAAAAGATGCCAATCTTAACACCAGCACTGGCACTGGCATTGATTCCGGTGTCACTGTTACATATCATGATGCATGTCGTCTGGGTCGTCACATGGGTGAATACGACGCACCAAGGGATGCCCTGACCAATAATGGTGCCAGTCTAACTGAGATGAAACATAATAAAAAGGATGCCTGGTGCTGCGGTGTCAGTTCGATGATGAACTGTAACGACAAGAGTAAAGCACTGCGAAAAGCAAGACTTGATGAGGCAAAGGATACCGGAGCCGATGTTTTGATCACTACCTGTCCCAAATGCCTGGCACATCTTACGTGTATGAAGACAGAACAGGAATCAGTTGAGAACTATGAATTTGAAATAAAGGATCTGACAATGTTCCTTGCCGAGCAAAAGGGAGGTAAGAACAATGAGTGACACTATTAAGACATTTAAGACATCTGATCTTTCCCCGGAGTTCAGGGAGGAAATATTTGAAGAACCCGGTGCTGAGAAGATCACTTTATGTTTCAACTGTACCGGTTGCTCTTCCGGTTGTCCCATGGCTGAACAGGAACCCGAATTCAACATCCGTAAATTCCTGCGCATGGCAAATCTTGGAATGAAGGATGAACTTCTAAACAGTCCGTATCTCTGGTATTGTACAACGTGTTACAAGTGTCAGGAACGGTGCCCTCAGGGTGTAAAGAATGTAGATACCCTGCTCAAGATCCGTACCATTGCAGTCCACAACGGCATCATGTTGCCAGCACATAAGAAAGTGGGGCAGTTGGTTTTCAATTTCGGACATGCCGTACCCATCAATGACGATACAAAAGAAAAACGCAAAGCACTGGGATTGGACGAGGTTCCGCCAACTGTGCACAGTTTCCCTGATGCACTTGATGAAGTCAAAAAATTGTTGCATATTGCAGGGTTTGATGAGATTGTAGCCGAAGAGGAGGAGAAGAAATGAGCAAATTATCATTTTTCCTGGGTTGTATTGCCCCGAACCGTTACCCCGGTATTGAGATATCTACCAAAAAGGTCATGGAAAAGTTAGATGTGGAACTGGAAGACTTAGAAGGTGCTTCCTGCTGTCCAGCTCCCGGCGTGTTCAAATCTTTTGACAAGACCACCTGGCTGTCGATGGCATCCAGGAACATTACACTATCTGAAGAGATGGGAGATGACCTGTTGACCATCTGCAATGGGTGTTTTGGGTCACTGGTTGATGCCAACCTGATGTTAAAAAAAGACGCAGCCCTGAAAGAAGACGTCAATAAGATACTTTCTGAGATAGGACACGAGTTCAAGGGTACACAGGATGTACGCCATATCATTGAATATCTCTATCAGGAAGTGGGTGTTGAAAAGATCAAAAAAGCGGTAACCACCCCCATTGACCTCAAAGTAGCAGTACACTACGGCTGCCATCTGGTCAAGCCAACCAGGGAAAGACATCTTGGAAGTGCTGAAAATCCCACGTTCTTTGATGAACTGGTGGAGGCAACAGGTGCCACATCAGTGGATTACGAA
>JAUWBW010000181.1 GCA_030609665.1 Methanosarcinaceae archaeon
GGAAATAGAAAAATGACAAAAAGACAGCAAAAGGCAGATGAGATCAGTGTAGGTTTTCTCTCGTATGAATTTCCCCCTAAAATTTTTGGTGGGGTTGGAGTCCATGTGAGTGAGTTAACCAGACATCTTGCTGAGAGCATCCAGCATGTGCATGTATTCACATCACATGTTGAAGGATTGAACAGCCAGAAGGCAGGAAGTGTGTATGTGCACAGGTCATCTAAACCTTTAGTAACGTCATCGAACCGTTCCAGTAATGTGTTTGAAAGTATAACAACCAATGTCAACGTGGCAGGGATGGTGGGGAAGCACATTTCTGATGATAAACTTGACCTGTTGAATTCGCATGGAAGATTGACCCCGGTGGCTGCAACAGAAGCAATAAATACGACCCATCTGCCTCTGATGATGACAGCTCACAGTTCCAGGATCAACATCCCCGATCCATACGGGTTGAGTGTTGTTATGGAGCAGAATGTGTTGGGTAAGGTGGATAGGTCCATTGCAGTATCGGGATACGTGCAAAGGGAACTGAAACCGACCTTTGGTGTGGATGTATTGGATGGCCAGAAAGCAGGAAGTTTGTCTGCACACAGGGTGTCCAAACCTTTAATACCGTCATCGAACTATTCCAGGAAGGATTTTGAAAGGATAATGACCAATGTCAATGTGGCAGAGATGGTGGATAAACACATTTCTGATGAAAAACTTGACCTGTTGCATTCGCATGGGGGATTGATCCAGATGGCTGCAACAGAAGCAAAAAATATGACCCATCTGCCTCTGGTAATGACGGCTCACAGTACTGAGATCAACAGGGTCAGGCCGGATAATCTCAGCCTTTTAATGGAACAGAATGTGGTGGGTGAAGTTGACAGGTTCATTGCAGTATCGAGATCCATGCGAACGGAACTGAACCGGACCTTTGGTATCGATTATAACAAGATCACGGTCATACCGAACGGCGTGGATTCTGCGGTTTTCAAGCACCAGAATGCCGATGATATCCGCAGTAAATACCAACTTAATAACAGGTTTGTCGTGCTGTTCGTTGGAAGGGATGATCCACAAAAGGGTACGAAACGCCTGGTTGATGCCGTGAAGGATCTTGCTAAGCAAATACCTGAGATCATGGTTGTCATGGTCGGCCAGAAAGATATCTATTCTGATAAACATATCCTCTGCCTCCCACGCGTTAGCAGAAGCGAACTCGTCAAGTTATATTCCCTTTCCGACGTGTTCGTTTTGCCAAGTATCTACGAGCCTTTCGGTATTGTTCTCTTGGAGGCCATGGCATGCGAGACCGCATGTATTGGAATCCGGACCGGTGGTATACCTGATATCATAGACCATAACAGAACAGGGCTTTTGGTAGAACCGGAAAATGCCGGAGGTCTTTCAGAGGCGATCTCCGATCTATACCATGACCCTGAAAAAAGGTGCAGAATGGCCAAAAACGGAAGGGATAGAGTGGTCTCACACTTTGACTGGAATTCGATCTCGGCGAAGACCATTGAAGTATACAAGCAGGTACTACATTAAAATTGTAAAATATGTCTGGGATTGCCCCATAAACACGAGGGGCGCATTTTGCAGGCGGTAAGTGTTGCTGGGGTGCTGCGCGCGTATGTTGAGGATGTGGTTTGGGGTGGGGAGATTTGAAATGTGGTTTTAGTGGCAATTAATCAATCCACCGCAGGCGGCACATTCCCTCACTACTGACCAATAGATAAGCACATACACGTTTCCCAAAAATGCTGCTATCAAGATTGATACTTCGGCAGCGTCACATGGATTGTTGTCCCAACCCCTTTTTCACTTTCAGCCCATATCTTTCCATTATGTGCTTCAACTATGAGTTTGCTGATATACAAACCCAATCCTGTTCCCCCATATTTGCGCTTTGTAGAAGCATCGCCCTGATAGAATCTCGTAAATAAATTACCAATCAGCTCTTGAGACATTCCAATTCCAGTATCACTCACCGTAATATGCAGATCATTTTTGTCCTCATATGCGAATACTTTAATCTCACCAGATAGCGTGAATTTAATAGCATTACCGATCAGATTTATCATAACCTGCATCAACCTATCCACATCTGCCTGGATAAGAGGTAAATTATCGGTCACTTCTTTTTTGATAACCAGCCCGTGATTCTTGGCCTGTGGAAGCATATCAAGAACGGAATTATCAATTACATCAGCAATCTGGACAGGCTTGAATATATATTTCATCTTTCCGGACCGTGAAATACTCAAATATAAAACTGAATCGATTAGCCGTTCAAGCCTGTTAGCATTACGCAAAACTGTATCGATAGCTTTTTTTTGCTCCTCGTTTAGCACACCTAATGTCTCATTCCTTATTACTTCACTGAACCCCTCAATTGAAACAAGGGGTGTCTTGAGTTCATGGCTTACGTTTGATAAGAACTCATCTTTCATCTTGTCAAGAGATTTGAGTTCTTCATTTATTTCTGTAAGTTCCTCTGTATATCTTTTTAGTGATTCTTCAGCTTCCTTGCGCTTAGTAATATCAATACCCTGGGCAATAATTGCTGAAACTGTCTTGTCATCTTCATCATATAGATTTGCAGAATTCCACAATATCAAACGGATAGTTCCATCCTTGCGAAGAATAGGAATCTCTACCGATTCCCAGTGTTCGCCATTCAAAGTACGGTTGATCTCATTCAATATTTCCTGCATACTTGAATCAGGGATAATCATGTTTAGTTTTTTGTCTATCAACTCGTTTGATGTATAGCCCGTAAGTTGTTCAAAGGCATGGTTGACCCTTGTGATCATTAAATTCGGATTCCATACAATAAACGGGGCATTGGTATAGTCAAGTAATTTATTCAGGTAGTCACTGGTTTCCCGCAACGTTTTTTCTGTTAGTTTGGCTTTTGTGATATCACGGCTTGATTCGATTATCTGGATAACTTCACCATTCTTATCAAAAATAGGGGTGACAACAATATCAACGAATAATTCGTTTCCTTCGCGATCATGATGAATGTGCATGACTCTTTGTGGTGCTTTTGTAGCAATTACCTTCTCTAATGGGCATGGTTCATCAGGCATTTCACATGGTGAGTCCCTTTGATGATTTAATTGGTAACAATGAAGGGATTTCTCAACCGGATGCTGATCATTGTTGAAACTCCGTGCTGCTTTGTTTGCCAATAATATCTCAAAATTGCTTATGTCAACCACTATTGTTGGATCTCCGATACTGTCGATCAAATTTCGGATTTCATTCGTGCGCTCCTCGACCCGGTACTCGAGTAATTCGCTATACGATCTCAGTTCATCCAGCAGCTGCAATCTTTTTTGGTTCAGGGTGGCAACTATTATACCAACAAGCACAAACATGGATGCCCGCATCGCATCTGCCCAGATAGAGGTCGCTATTGGGCTTATGACATGTGAAATCAATAGCACTATGCCAAGAAATATCGCTACCGCTATGCCTTTACGTGACCACCACAAACCCGCAAGGACAATGGGCACATAGAAAAGATGAGTAAAGATAACATCAATTTTTAAGATAAAATGAAAATAATAAACTAACAATGAAGAAATTACCAGCAGAATTGCAATGATAATAATTTTGTGTTGTTCTTTTATATCAAATACTTTCATGTTTTAACCTCTTTAATTTTGGTATGAAAAACACATAACCATTTACATACACGTGTGTCCCAAAGAGTCATGAAAGTTTCTTTTGGCTTCATGTGAGTTCGTATATACTCCTTTTTTGCAAGAGCATTGTATCTGTAACCTACTCGAAAAGTAGGTCAAGAGGGATAACAAACATTGCGTTTGGGATTACGTTCCCGTAAATTAACCTGTTACCCACTCATCCTTTTAGTACACGAATTAGGTACGTTTTGGACACATAAATAGATATGTACTATGTATAACTAGCGAACTTGTGTAAAAAAAAACAACAAGGGGGATGTTTCCTCCTCGACCTTCAAACTTGAAATTGAGAATCAAGAGGTCGAATATGAACAATAATATCCACTTATACATCGGAATTGACGT
>JAUWBW010000103.1 GCA_030609665.1 Methanosarcinaceae archaeon
ATGGACTTACTGGCTGATCTGAGCAATGATTTCTATATTGAGCACAATAATGAAAATGGATTGAATTTCTATTCTAAAATTCTGAAGGATTGGTGGAGGATATACCATGGCGGAATCGAGTGATATCGTATTTTACAGATACTCCCCGGAAAACATGCCCGAAGACATTTTGCGGAAATTGTTTGTGAGTAGGGAGAAATTGCTTGAAAATTTGGTGAGGGAAATAGAAGATGCCTCTAAGAATGAGACACCAAGATTTTATCTTATGGTGGGACCCAGAGGAATTGGGAAATCCCATTTTTTAACTATATTGTATTATGAAATTGAAAAAAAAGTAATTTCATTGATACCAATTAAACTTGCTGAAGAAGAGTATTCAATCTATCGTGCCTCTGATTTTTTCCTTCGGATCTTGGAGGAAAATTCAGTGGATGTTTCTGACGTTCTATCCCTTGACAATGAAAATGAAATATTGTATGCTTCATTAGAAAAATTAAAACAAATTTCAAAACATGATGGCAAGAATTTCATTATTTTCATTGAAAATCTACATGAACTGTTTAAACAGTTGGACAAAGAAGAACTCCACAAATTACGATCAACGTTTCAAAAATATGATATTTTTTCGGTTGTTGCTACAGCTCCATTGATCTTTCCTTTCATATCTAAACATGAAGAACCATTTTATAATTTTTTCCGTATTCAGCACCTCAAGGAGTTTTCAATCGATGAGATTAAAGAGTTGATGCGAAAAATTGCAAAAACTGAAAATAATATGGAATTTCTTGATAATTTTGAACAATATGAGGAGAAAATACATGGTATAGTTCACCTAACGGGAGGCAGCCCGAGACTTGCATTTCTTTTTTATGAGATGATTACACGTGGGGAAATTAAAGATATTGAGAAATCTCTTTTTAAAATAATCGATGAACACACTCCATTCTATCAAGAGGTCTTTCAGCTTTTAACAGCCCAGCAAAGACGAATTTTTGATATTCTAATCTCATTTGGAGAACCGGTTACGCCCAAGCAGATATCGGAAAAAGCAAGAATGAATCTTCCAACTGTTAATACACAGCTGCGAAGATTAGAAACCAATGGATATGTTATTTCGCGGCCAATGGGGAGACATACAAAATATGAGGTTCGAGAAAGGCTATTCCGGCTCTGGAGAGAGATGCGGCAGCCATTTGGGAGAAAAAGGGTATCAATTCTGTTGGATTTCTTGCAACTCTGGTACACTCCAGACGAGCGGAAAGAGCTTTTTAGAACGACATTTAAGTTTTTTGAAGCTGGTGACAGATCAGTGATGAAAGATCTCTGTTATTATGCTGAAATCCAGCCTCATGACTTCAAAGCAGAAGCCTTGCTTAAATTGATGCCTAAACTTTTGGAAATGGGGGAAAATGAAGATGCGAGGTATGAAATCAACAAATTGAAGGAACATGCAGCCGAGTACAAAGGTGCAGAACTAGAAGATGAAATCTCTGATTTTGAATGGCAATTGCTTTTTTCTGAAAATAAATACGAAGAAGCGATTGAAGCTATCGATAAAGCTCTTGAAATTAATCCTAGTGATAATATTGCATTAAAAATCAAAGATATTGTATTAGCAACTCTTGGGAAATATGAAGAGGCACTTGAAGTTTTAAATAAAGCTCTTGAAATTAATCCTGTCAATTGTTATGCATTAACAAGCAAAGGGAAGGTTTTAGCAAAACTTGGGAAGTATGAAGAAGCAATTGAAGTTTTCAATAAAGTTCTTGAAATTAATCCTGTCAATTATTATGCATTAGTAAACAAAGGTGTTTTATTAATACATCTTGGGAAGATTAAAGAAGCACTTGAAACATTCAATAAAGCTCTTGAAATTGACCCGAACGATAATTTTGCATTGGCAAGTAAAGGTTTTGCATTAGTAATTCTTAAGAAATATGAAGAGGCACTTGAAGTTTTAAATAAAGCTCTTGAAATTGACCCCAATTATGAATTTACCCTCCATAATAAAGCATTTGCACTATTTAATCTAAAAAGGCACACTGAAGGGTTAGATGTGGCGAAGAAAATGGTCGATATTGCCACTGATGAACATTCTAAAATCAATGCATCACTTATTGTAATTGAAGCCTACATAGCCCTTAATAGAAAATCTGAGGCTGCCTTTGAGATTGAAAATATTGAAAGTGAAATGATTGACCAAGAACCGAATTTGATTGAAACTTTTATGAATATTTGTTTTGATTTAGCGCGGGATGAATTGAAAGATGACAATCGTGGAAGTGCATCCAAATTTATAAAAATTGCTTTTAAGAATAGTTTTAAACTAAAGGGTGATGCCGTAAAAGAATTAACGATGAGATTTTTAAAGTCTGCAGCAGACACTGAAATTTTGTCGGTTCTGAAAGCTGCTGTAGAAGAAATTATAGATCAACAAAAAGATGAGTATGAGCAACTCATTCGACCAATCATAAAGGCAATTGAAATTGTTGAAACAAAAGACCTTAAGAAATACTATGACCTCCAGATCGAAGAGCGGGAAATTGTATCTGATGTGGTGAAAAGGATAACCAAGTCAGATGAATTGGTTCCAGATGAAATTAAAGGGAAAAACGGAATTAAAACCATATCGCTTGATAAAAGCACGTAAAATTAAAGCCTTATGCCACAAAAAAGAATTTTTCTCTGATGACACCAGAGGAAGTTTGCTCACACTGCAACCCCGATATTTGAGGTGAATCTGTTTGATGCATATAGGGATGGTACAAAATCATCCAATATCCCAAGTGCTTTTGCATTCTCAATGTATAATTCAACAGCCTCTTTCAGGTTTTCAAGAGCTTCTTGGGGTGAATCTCCGGCACTGGCAACTTCAAGTTCCGGGCATTTTGAAACAAATACGTCATCTTCTTTCCAGATTACAGCCGTTATATTGATTTCTTTCATATTTTTCACTGTTTAATGGTAAGGTGATTTACGTTATTAATTTTTTGCTTAAATAATGGTGGATATGCAAAAAAAAAGTCGGATTGCAAGAAGTTATTAAAATTAATATTAGATAAAATTGGATTTTTGATTGTATATGATATATAAGATCATGTACTTCTGGACAATTCAACCGAAGGGAGAATTTTCTCGTTATGAGGGAAGCCTTAATCATTTTTCATGTTGTTCATTCATGATCTTCTTGACATCCTGTATATATTCCTTATATGTATTCATTCTGGCTTTTTTCACATCATCAGCCACAATAGGTATACCCTCAATAATATATTGTTCTAATTTAATCAACAAATATGCAATCAATGCTCCACTAAATGCCAGGATCATCCGTTCCACAGGATAGATAAGAAGAATTTCATTAAAGATATGTGACGGCAAATCTAAAATGATAACTGCCACTACGCCACCTGCCATATGGTCAGAAAGTACTGCAATAAGCGATATCAAAAAAAGAGATACAAATGTATACATACTTGAACTTATAGCCTTATTCACAATTATGCGATAGAAGCTCACAAAAACAATTACTGTAAGTATGTCGAACCATGGCAGTAAATATGCATCCCGTCCGGTATCAAACAGGTACCACGAAATGATCAGAACAGAATATATCAAAAGCGCAATCTTTTCCTTTTTTCTTACAATAAGCCCTGCGATCAGCGAGGATAACATTAAAAACAACGGCGTCAACATCACAAAGGTATTATCATGTCCTGAATAAAACGCCAGATTATGCAATATACTTACGCTCAAAGATACTGCAGCGCCCCAGTACGGCCCTAGTATAATGCCATTGAAAGGGCCAAAGGCGGCCGTAGAACTTATTTGTATGTTCTGTAATCCAATACTTTCAAAATCCGGGAGCCACACTGCATAATACATAATGGAAAAGGTACATATTATGTATATTTTTTTGAGTGCTGACTTTGTCATCAACTTTTCATGAAATCTAATTGTCACAAATCAACATGGGCAATGTAGTATAAAATATTTATTTTATGGTTCGATAAAAAACAGTTGCACAATATCACTTTTATTGAACCGCATGTACAATGAAAAACAGAATAATTCCTAATCGCTCTAAACAACTGAAGTAACCGCCGCAACAACAAAGGGTGTCACAAAAGTCTCAACCACAGCCGCAACAAAAAGCAACGGCATTATCCTGAAAAAATAGAACCTAACGCCGCGTGAGAACTCCGTTTTAATATCAACAGGCTGTCCTTTAATAGAGCTGAACAGCAAATACCCCATCTTCAAACCGATTGCAGCAGATATAAAAACCATCGGAAGTTCGATGATCCCGTGCGGCAGTATGGCTGACAGGATATACATAAATCCGTTCTCATCTGATACGATGTACACAACAACGCCAATGATATACCCGTTGTATGCGATGAACAAAAGCGGAATTATGCCAAAACCGATTCCAAGCATGAGAATGATCAGGCTTTTAATAGCGTTATTAAAGAAAATGAATAGCATGATCCCAATTGGCGAGAGGTCCTTGATGATGTCAAACAGTTCACTCACTTCATCCAGTGATTGCATTGCATATTCGGGATCCATTGAAGAATGAAAAAACCCTAACGCAGCTGACAAAAAGAACACTAACGTGATGACCAAAATATGGATTTTGATATCCTTAAGGTAACTCAGGTCATTCTCATATTTTTCGTTCATAGTATTAGATCCCAAGTGTCATTCTGATAGTATTCCTAAATGCAGGGGACAGTCCCAATATAATAATGACCATCTTGACAAGTGTTCGCAATGTTCGTGACTCATCATCCTCATCGAATTGGGTATCAAGAATATACAACACCGGCACAAATATCATGAGCTTTAGAGGGTACATAACAAGTGCCGTTCCTGTAAGGTCAATAAGATAGGATGGTATAACATGTTTTTCATAATATCCAAGCATGTCAATGCCAACAATCGTGGAAGATGCATCCAACAGGTGTGCGAACACAATTGATAGGTTCAACTTGCTGGAAAAAAGTTCATATCCGCCGTATTTCGATATCTTATAAACCAAAAATGTAAGCACGGTCGCAGCACCTATAATGAGTACAGGCACAGTTGGTCGAACTATATTTTCGACATATAACAAAACAATAACATTGACAGCAGTCCACAAAATTCCTAAAATCGCAAACGTGGTACGATAATCCTCAACTTTTCCCGCCTTTTGTATCCATTTTGAAACAACGAGACAAAGCACTGTAACAGCAAACACCGCAAAATAGATGTTAGGTGTAATGAACAGGTACTGCATTGGAGGTTTGAAAAGTCCTGCGTCCTCAATAACACGAAGGGATGAGCCGGCAAGAACAAAAGGGATGACTGAGAGTATAAATTTTTCATCAATCGTCACTTTCATGCGGTTGAGCAGTTTCATCACACCGAAAATACATACGCCCAACACGAGTGCCCACGTAATTGTATTAAAAATATTGTACCCCTCATCATAGAGAATTGGGTCTATATAGTAAGTGCTGATAAATTGCGAAATTTTATCTATAACCGGGGACATTCTTACCTCTGTTAGATACATATAAGTGATGTTAAATGATATTCAGATAGTGTTCAACTATATAATTATATTATAAAAATTCGTATGCAGGTATTATTTTGACACCAAATGGATACAGAGAACCAAAATGGATGCAACTTCCACGATTCATAGTTACAGGACATGGGACAATAAATGAGGTTACAAATGTCTGCAGGAAATTAAATTATGGTGACAACGGATTGGTTATAACAGGAAAATACACCAAAAAGATTGCTGGTGATATTGTTTGTGATGCAATGAATGATGGTGGCTACAATGTTGACCTTGAGATCACAAGCGGGTCGTCAATGGATGAAGTAAAGCGCATCAAAGACCTCGCATCTAAAAATGGTACACGATACATGCTGGGAGTTGGGGGTGGTGCCACAATCGATATTGCAAAACTTGCATCGACTGAACTTGACCTGCCATTCATAAGCGTGCCTACAGCAGCATCACATGATGGTATTGTTTCTTCAAGAGCATCCATTATGCATGACGGTAAAACAACTTCACTTGAGGCAGATGCTCCAATGGCAGTTGTGGCTGATACCGAAATAATTGCGGACGCACCATACCATCTTCTTGCAGCAGGGTGTGGAGATATAATATCAAACTATACTGCAGTTCTTGATTGGGAACTGGCACATCGCCTCAAAAACGAATCATTTAGCGAATATGCGGCTGCGCTTTCCAGGATGACAGCAAAGATCATGGTTGATTCGGCGGAGTTGATAAAACCCGATCTTGAAAGTTCTGCAAGAATAGTTGTAAAGGCACTGGTTTCAAGCGGTGTGGCAATGAGCATTGCGGGTTCGACGAGGCCGGCTTCCGGTTCTGAGCACATGTTTAGTCATGCACTAAATCAGGTTGCACCTGTGCCTGCTCTTCATGGAGAGCAATGTGGGGTTGGGGCAATTATGATGATGTATCTTCACGGTGGTGACTGGGAGAGAATAAGGAATGCACTAAAGACTATACACGCGCCAACAAATGCCGACGAACTTGGCATTGAAGATAAGTATATATTAGAGGCGCTTGTTCTTGCACACACGATTCGCCCTGAGCGATATACCATAATTGGTACGGGTTTGAGTCATGATGCTGCAGAGAATATAGCACGGATTACTAAGGTAATTACGTAGGGTTGATATTCATTGCATTTA
>JAUWBW010000147.1 GCA_030609665.1 Methanosarcinaceae archaeon
CATCACTGTTGGCGGTATTGCCGAGCGGGTCATATTCGGACAGTATTTCGGTGTGCTTAAAGCAGAATGGAGTGACATTGAACTTAAATCAATGTTGTTCAGGGTACTGCGACCCGGTGGAATAAGGATATATATTCCAAAGATCCTTGTTACAGGTCCTTACAATGCTGGAAAATCCACTTTTGTACACGCACTGTCTACACGTGCAGTTTCTGTGGACAGAATTGGAACAACCGTTGCGCTTGACCACGGGCATGTTAATCATAAAGGATTCAGTGCCGATATATTCGGAACTCCGGGGCAGGAAAGATTTGACCCAATTATCAAGATGTTAAGCGGAGAAGCCATGGGGATATTCCTTGTTGTCGATTCCACTAATACAAAGGACTTTGTACGTGCAAAGCAAATGCTTGAGATTACAAAAGCATACGGATTGCCACTTGTTGTTATTGCGAACAAGCAAGATCAAAGTGGTGCGCTTAAACCGGAAGAAATACGAAGTCATTTTACCATACCGGAAAGTGTACAAATACTGCCGGCGATCGCCGACAAAGGTGTTGGAGTGTTTGAAGCTTTTGAAGCTCTTGTGGACAAGATAACGGAGGTGGCATGATATGCCTGACACAATCAATATGTTGGATAAGATCCTTGCCGATACAAAAAGGGTCGGTGGTGTGGAAGCATCAGTTATCGCGAGCCGCGATGGTCTGCTAATGGCATCCAATATTCCATCAAGCAGTAGAGCTGAGACATTTGCAGCGATGTCTGCAACCATGCTCGGTGCGGCAGAGACTGCTACTACCGAACTTGGCAAGGGCATACCTGACAGGGTAATTGTCGAATCCGAACACGGAAAACTCATTGCTACCGGAGCCGGACCAAAAGCATTGCTTATCGTACTTACAGATCCCAATGCAGGACTTGGTCTTATACTTGTAGAACTTGAAAAGGCCGCTGAGAAGATCAAAAAAATAGTATGAATGGGTCGGGTGCAAGGATGCATTCTCCCATCACTTTTTCTAAATATAGATTTGAAGATAATTGCTTATAAATCATTCTGTGTGATGTACAATGGATAAAGATAAATTATACAAACTAAAATCAGAAGCTGTTCAATTAAAACCAATAATTAATATCGGAAAGAATGGTCTGACAGATGCTGCCATCGAAGAACTGAAAAAACAAATTAAAGCAAACCGTCTGGTTAAAGTGAAGATGCTAAAAAGCACAGGCATGGATACTAAAACTCTCGCGCAGCAACTTGCAGACGCCACCAAGACCACATTGATCGAAGTTCGGGGAAGTACAGTAGTGCTTTACAGATGAAAAAGTTCTCATTTTAAAAATGAAACATACCAACCTCAAACAGATATATACTACTCTTCTTAATGAATTTGGTCACCAGGACTGGTGGCCTGCAGATACTCCTTTTGAAGTGGTCATCGGTACCGTTCTTACACAGCAGACCAGATGGACCAATGTTGAACAGGCAATAGCAAATCTCAAGGAACACGGATTGCTGGAGCCTGAAACCCTGGCACAAGCCGAGATTGAATTGATCGAAGAACTTGTTCATTGCTGCGGTTTCTATCGGCAAAAAGCATCCCGCCTGAACAATATTGCAAAATATTTTGCAGACAAAGGTATTGAGAACGTGTTCAGTGTACCTACTGATGAACTCAGGGATGAGATGCTCTCCCTCAATGGTGTGGGGAATGAGACTGCAGACAGCATAGTGCTTTATGCTGCAAACAAGCCAAAATTCGTGATCGATGCATATACTTCACGCATCATGAACTGTCTGGGAATTAATGGAAATTATATAAGGTTACAGGAACTCTTTGAACAGGAACTGCCAACAAATGTTGACCTGTATAAAGAATATCATGCGCTGATCGTTGAATTTGCAAAGACATACTGTGGCAAGAAACGCTGTGGAGAGTGTCTTCTTTTGCCGGATGCTGCGAAAGTGTAAGTTGGAGGCACAGAAAAATGGACATTGACACCTACTCAAAAATTCGTGATTCACTTAATTCCTCTGATGATATTGAGCGTATCTCAAAGGATTTCTCCCAGCCTGTCGGCGTGATCTCTGCAATACTTTCCCAAAAGATTGTTTCAAATGTGAAAAAGACACACGGCCGCATCAAGAGTAAAAGCAAAAAGCATGCTCTCGAATGGAATAGAGGGGACGCCATTCTTAATATTGCAACCAAGAACAACATCCCTGCCACGCTAATGGCTTCCATGATACTCAAAGAGATGGGACATTCGAAAAAGTATATCAATGGTATGTTCAAAGATCCAAACCGCATTCAAACACAACGCCTGAAAGATGAGGTCGTGCAGGCACTAAACTCAGACTATTTCTTCTCCCCCCGGGCTCACCAGATACAAACTAAAAAAGGAAAAATGGGTGAAAATGTTATTGAAAGATGGCTGGATAACCACAACATTGAGTACCGAAACGAAAATGAGCTTCGTGATAGTGGTGTAACAAAAACACCGGATTGTGTGCTCGATGAACCCCTGAACATTGATGGCACGGAAGTTTCGTGGATAGAGAGTAAAGCACTTTTTGGGGACGAAGCAGAACACAAGCATTATTCAAACAAACAATTCAAACACTACGAAAAAGAATTCGGCCCGGGAATGGTGGTTTACTGGTATGGTTATCTGGATTCTATCACTCTGGACGGAAATCTGATCAAAAACTATGAGTTCTTTGACGGAGTGTCTGATGATGTACAGGCACTTTTGGATTTTGGCTGTTATTGGTAGTCTTTTTTTGAAAGTATATAATTTATAAAATTATATAGTTCGAGTTATTTCGACCGAAGGGAGAAAATTCTCGAAACTCACATTGCAGATATGTTCGATGTGTTCGTAATTGGATCTTTCTCAACCACAAAGACATGATCTGCAGAATCGATCAATGATTCGTCATGTGATACTATCAATATCTGTCCGACCCCAATATCGCGCATCATGCCAATGAGTTCTATCAACTGCTGGACGTGTCCGCGATCCAGGAACATAGTCGGCTCATCCAGTATCAAAGGCGGGAGGGCCGTGCCGCGTGATATGCCACCAACACCGAGCGATAACAGGCGATAGATTGCACAGCGAAGCACCAAATTGAAGATCGCACGTTCTCCGCCGCTCAAGAGTTTTGGCTCAAGGGTCGTTCCGTCCTTCTCATAGACCGTAAGGTTGTATTCAGAATCAAGTTTGATATGGGAATATGCATTATTTGAATACATGAACGAGAACATCTCATTAAGTACCGCATCCAGCGCACCAATGTTTCGTGAACGAAGGTCTGCACGTATGCGCATGTACATGTTTTCAAGAGCTTCGGCATCCATGTATGCAGCATGCAGGTAATCCGACTTATTCTTCAACACCTTCAGGTTATCTTCAAGAGAAGACAGGCGACTGATCTCATTCTCCAGCCGACCAATATCCTTTTGCACCTCGCCTTTTTCGCGGGACAAAACCTCGATCTGAACCCCGATGTTCTTATGTGCACTCTCAAACTGCTTACATTTTACTTGCAGGTCTTTAATATCAATAGTGCCCATCTTTTTATCGACTTCCACAAGACGTCCTTTGCGCTCGTTTATCTGGCTTTCAAAAAGTCCGATCATGGTCTGGATATCAACGATCTTGCCATCGAGTTGCTTGATGTTATCCTGCAACTTGTCAATCTCCAATATATTATCCTGTATCTTTTTGGCAAAACTGAGGGACTCTCTGGCTTTTGAATGTTCGTCTTTTGCAACGATTTCCCCTTCTCTCAATTCTGTAATTTCTTTGCTAGTTTCATCAATCGCCAGCACAACCTCATCCCTGCGCTCCTCAAATTCGCCGACATTTTTCTCTTCCTCAGCGATCCTTGCACTATAATCATCAATTAATTTTCCAGAAGTTTCGACCTTGTTGTGAATTAGTTCCATATCCCTGATGCAATCGGCAATCACCTTCGCATGTGTCTTTAGAGATTTGACACGCTCAAGTTTTTCATCAATTTCAACTTGCTTTGACCTGACACCTGACAATTCATCATCGAACTTTAGTTTTTGTTCTTCGTCACCCGCAGTTGTTTCCCCTATACTCGAACCTTTCAGATCCTGACCACACGTCGGACACATCCCTTTTGCCAGAAGTCCTTTGCTTTTTTTAATCCTTTTATTGAGTTCGGCGATCAAAGTTGATATCTCACGTTCCCTGCCATGCAACTTTTTCTGCTGATCAGTCAGTAGTTCCATAATATCATCGATATTATCCAGTTTTTCGATCGTGAATCCAAGTTTTTCAACCTCATCAACCGCTGTCTTTCGCTTATAATCCAACTCTTTCAATGAACTTGTCGATCTTTCAATTTCCTGCTGTTTGGATTCTATGTCATCTTTGAGTTTCTTAACCGTTTTCTGAATGGTGGAAAGTTGTTTATCCAAATCCATTACAGATTCTCTTCTTTGCGCCGTGCTGTTTTCAAGCAATTTCCGCTTGTTTTCGATAGTTTTAACATTGTCGCGCGCGCGGCGCTCGTTCTCTTCCATCCCCTCCACCACGGTCTTGATATCGCCGTCGCCGTCCTCAAACCCAATCTCTTTCTTAAGCGCAGAGGTTTTCTCTTTGATCTGCTGTGTCGTCCTGTTCTTTGACAGTATGTTATTTCGGATCGATTCGATCTCTTTAAAGGCAGCCGCTTTCTTACCATTGAACTCTGTGATCTGGGAATTGATGGAATCCTTTGTGGCTGAAAGTGCCGAATAATCTGAAATGGTCGTATTCAACTCATCCATTTTCGACTTTGCAGCATCCTTCTTCTTACCAAGGACATCAATATTTGACTGAATGCGATCAGACCTCTCCCTTGACTGATTCAGTTTATCGTGTGGTTTTTCGCTTTCTATCTTCTCGATCTCGGCTCCGACATCCCTGACCTTCCCCTCAACATCCCGCTTAAGTCTCCCAACACCCACGCGCGCGCTGCCGGCACGCTCGCGGTATTCCTCAAGCCTGCCAAGTTGTAGCAGGTCATCGATCATACGCTGGCGGTCTTTTGGTTTTGCGTTTATCAGCACATCGATCTCGCCCTGCCTGATATA
>JAUWBW010000169.1 GCA_030609665.1 Methanosarcinaceae archaeon
ATATATCTAATGTGCAGGGGGGCAGCAGAATATGGATCGAAATGAATTAAAAACTGCACTGCGAGATGAGAGTAGTTCTTCATTAAAATCGCTTCACCCTGATTTTTATGATGCAGTTGATGAGTACATACGTGAGTTGGAGGCTGAGATCAAAGGGATCAACAATCCCCGTTCTGCAGAATCGAAGATGCTTGAGGATGAATTGCAAAGTGCGCTTACAGATATAGAGATTATCTTCATCCGTCGCCTGCGTAAGATCACTACACGTGCAACATCGAACGCATTTTCGAACAGGTCTGCAAAATCGGATATGGACAAATTGCTTCCGGCTGAACGTAAGGTGTATGATGATGTCCTGTCTGCAATAAATGTCGCACGCAATGAATTGATCGAGCCTATTATGGATCCTGATTCAGTGCGAAATGTTGCAACTGCTCAAAAAGCGCCGGATGCGAATGTAGATCTAGACTTAGACGCTAAAAAGGATGCGGAAATTGGTGCGGAAAGTGAGCAACACGGGGCAAATGTTGAAACTAATGAGCAATTAGATACCGCATTGCCACAAGAGTCTTTGGAACTTATAAACGACACGGGCGAAAGTGATATAGGCAAAAGTAATATAAGTGAGGAATACCTTGTTGTGCGAATACTGAAAGACCTATCTACTTTCCAGGCTGTAGACGATCGCAATTATACATTAAAGGCGCATGATATCATATCATTGCCTGCAATTAATGCAAAAGGACTGATCAAGCGAAAAATTGCACAGCCTATTCAAGAAAATGCTCGCTAACGCTTGCATTTACTTGGAGTACAAAAAGTTATACTTTATGTACAACGAGAAAATCTTCGCTAACGCTCAGATTTACTCGCATTATATATTTATAAAATATATACTACAAGATAATTAATTCACAATTAATAAGGTGTAAATCATGAAGATACCAAAGAGATTCAGGACATACTGCCCTTCATGCAAAAAGCATACCGTGCATATTGCCGAAAGAGTTAAAAAAGGCAAAGCGTCGTCTATGACACGCATTGCAAGACAGAAGAAACGCCAGACCGGTATTGGAAACAGTGGTAAGTTCTCAAAAGTGCCTGGAGGCGACAAGCCTACAAAGCGTATAGCACTAAAATACCGCTGCACTGAATGCAATAAGTCACACCAGAGACCATGCTTCAGGGCAAAAAAATTCGATTTTAAGGAGTGATATTTGTGGCTGTACCAAAAAGCAGATTTTTACGTGTAAAATGCAATGATTGTGAGAATGAACAGGTTATTTTTGGAAGCGCAAGTCGCAAAGTCACATGTGTGGTATGCGGCAGGACGCTTGCAGAACCAACCGGTGGCAAATCCACGATCACAACACATATTCTTGAAGTACTTGAGTAAACCTTTGTGTATAAAGTGATGCGTGATGGAAAATAACAACAATTGGCCGGAATTAGGCGATTTTGTAGTCTGTACTGTCATTAATGTGACCGATTTTGGTGCTTACACCAGACTCGAGGAATTTGGCGGTAAAGAAGGTTTTATCCACATATCCGAGGTTAAGGCCGGATGGGTAAAATACGTAAGGGACCATGTCCGCGAAGGGCAGAAGATCGTCTGTAAGGTACTGAATGTTGATTCATCACGTCGTCATATTGACCTTTCCTTAAAGGATGTTAACGAACACCAAAAGCGTGCAAAGATACAGGAATGGAAGAACGAACAAAAAGGTGCAAAATGGTTGCAATTCGTTGCAGAGGAGAGAAAGGCCAACAATAAGGAAATGCAGACGGTCTATGACACGATCATCGATAAATTTGGGAGTGTATATCTGGCGTTCGAAGATGCTGCAATGAACGGTGGTGATTCTTTTGCAGGTACCGGTATCAGCGACAAAGTTGTTCAAGATATTGTAAAGATTGCACAAGAGAACATAAAACTTCCATTTGTTGATATTGCAGGTTATGTTGATCTTATATCTGATAAGCCAAATGGTATTGACATTATTAAGAAAGCACTTAAATCTGCTGGCAAAGTGAAAAAGAATGAGGTCAAGGTCGATATAAGTTATATTGGTGCACCAAGATACCGAATAAAGGTTATTGCACCTGATTACAAAACAGCTGAAGGTGTTTTGAAGAAAGCAGCAACGGCTGCGATTGATGCTATTGAAAAAGCTGACGGGAAAGGTACATTCCACAGGCACATTGAATCCGTTAAGGCGTGATGGTTTTTTGGGACTTAAAATTCGTAGATGTGTACAGTGTAAGAGATATACAATGGACGAGTTATGTCCAAAGTGTGGCAGCATGGCTATAAGTCCACAGCCTGCACGTTTTTCACCACTTGATCCTTATGGGAAATATCGCCGAATGGCTAAAAAGGGGATGCAGTATGAAGGAAAATAAAGTTATCCGCTTAAAAGATGATGTTAAATTGAACGATCCGATATTGTTGGTTGGGCTTCCGGGAGTCGGTCATGTCGGTAAGCTTGTGGTAGAGCATCTTATTGAAGAACTGGATGCTGAAAAGATCATTGAGATATATTCCCCTCATTTTCCACCGCAGGTGCTGGTCAATGAGGATAGCACTGTAAAACTTGTGAACAATGAGATATTTGCCTGCAAGGCAAATGATATTGATCTTCTTATTTTAACCGGTGACCACCAGAGCGCAAGCACTGAAGGTCATTATGAACTTGGTGACCTGTATCTTGATCTTGCCGAAGAGTTGGGGGTTTCAAGGATATACACACTTGGCGGATTCCCGACAGGTCAATTGACTCATACAGATGAGGTAATTGGTGCAGCAAACAATCCTGCTTTGGTGGAGGAGATGGGACAATATGGTATCGAGTTCAAAGAGAATGAACCCGGTGGTGGAATTGTTGGAGCATCCGGGTTATTGCTTGGTCTTAGCCAGTTTCGGAAACTGGATGCGATGTGTCTTATGGGCTTTACGTCCGGTTATCTGGTTGACCCGAAAAGTGCCCAGTTCTTACTTGGCGTGTTAAGCAAGATCCTTGATATTGAGATCGATGTAACTCCACTTGAGGAGCGGGCAAAAGAGATGGAAAAGATCGCGGCACAGCTTGCTGAGATGGAACAACAGCAGCAAGGGCAGCAGCAAGGGCAGCAGCAGTTTTTGCCTGATACTGTATCAAGTGACGAGGATCTGCGATATATCGGATAAGGAAGGAGTCGCATGCAAATCAATGCAGACCTGCACCTCCATTCTAAGTATTCTATGGCTTCATCTCCAAAGATGGAGTTGCCAACTATTGCAGTTGAGGCTGCAAAAAAGGGAATTGATCTTGTAGCAACGAGCGATTGCATTCATCCAAAATGGCTTCTTGAGATTAAACAGGCGGCTGTTGATGATGAGACTATCCGGATCAATGATACTGATTTTGTACTGACAACCGAGATCGAAGACAAGAACAGGGTTCATCACCTGTTGATCTTGCCTTCGATATCAAAGGCTGAGGAACTGGCAGAGGTTATGGGGAAGTATGGCAACCTTGCAGCAGATGGTCGTCCAACCATCAAACTTGATGGGGTTGAGATCGCGGAGGCTGCAAAGGATATTGGTGCACTGGTGGGTCCCGCTCATGCGTTTACGCCATGGACTGCTCTGTATGCTGCACATGATTCCCTAAAAGGTTGTTATGGAGATCTGACGGATTACATTTCTTTTGTTGAACTCGGACTCAGCGCGGATAGCGATTATGCAGACCGCATTGGGGAATTGCAAAGATTGACGTTCCTTACGAATTCTGATGCACATTCGCCGTGGCCAAATAAACTTGCACGTGAGTTCACGCGGTTTGAAGTGCCGGAAGTTACTTTTGATGGCTTGAAAAAGGCAATTCTCCGTGAAGGTGGTTACAAGTCCACGCTCAATGTGGGTTTTTATCCACAGGAAGGAAAGTACAATAAATCGGCATGTATCAAGTGTTTTACAAATTACACACTTGACGAGTGCCTGTCAAGGAACTGGCGCTGTTCCTGTGGCGGTCGCATCAAGAAAGGTGTGGAAGATCGCATAAATGAACTTGCGGATTTCGATAAGCCTGTACATCCCGATTACCGTCCTGATTATATTCACATTATCCCGCTTGCAGAGATCATCATGATGGCTGTGGGGCATTCGAGCATCAGTACGAAAGGTGTTCAGACTCCATGGAATGCACTTATTGAGCGGTTTGGGAATGAGGTGGCGGTGCTCCTTGAGGCTGACCCTGCCGAGTTGGGAATTGTGGATAAAAGGATCGTTAATGCTATTCTTGCATTCCGGCGTAATGAAGTTATTCTCCATCCGGGCGGCGGTGGGCAGTATGGCTGGATCGAACTGCCACAGGGTAGCAAGTTGAAAAAGCCAGATGCTGGAACGGGTGCGCAAAAACAGAAG
>JAUWBW010000068.1 GCA_030609665.1 Methanosarcinaceae archaeon
GGATCTAATTCGATTGCCTTATCATAAGCCTCACTTGCTTCCTCATATTTTTCAAGACCACAAAGTGTCTTACCTTTAAAGTACCAATAAGATGCGTCTTCTGGATCTAATTCGATTGCCTTATCATAAGCCTCACTTGCTTCATCATATTTTTCAAGATCATAAAGTGCATGACCTTTTAAGCTCCAATTAGATGCGTCTTCAGGATCTAATTCGATTGCTTTATCAAAAGCCTTAATTGCTTCATCATATTTTTCAAGATCATAAAGTGAATGACCTTTAAAGTTCCAATTAATTGCAGCTTTTGGATCTAATTTGATTGCCTTATCAAAAACATCAATTGCTTCATCATATTTTTCAAGATAATAAAGTGAATGACCTTTAAAGTTCCAATTAGATGCGTCTTCAGGATCTAACTCGATTGACTTATCAAAAGCATCAATTGCTTCATCATATTTTTCAAGATAATAAAGTGAATGACCTTTAAAGTTCCAATTAGATGCGTCTTTTGGATCTAATTTGATTGCATTATCAAAAGCATCAATTGCTCCATCATATTTTCCAAGATCATAAAGTGAATGACCCTTTAAATTCCAATTAATTGCAGCTTCTGGATCTAATTCAATTGACGTATCAAAAGCATCAATTGCTTCATAATATTTTCCAAGATCATAAAGTGCATGACCTTTTAAGTTCCAATTAATTGCGGCTTCCGGATCTAATTTGATTGCCTTATCATAGGCCTTAATTGCTTTATCATATTTTTCAAGATCATAAAGTGCATGACCTT
Organism: Methanosarcinaceae archaeon; assembly: GCA_030609665.1. Lineage (GTDB taxonomy): Archaea > Halobacteriota > Methanosarcinia > Methanosarcinales > Methanosarcinaceae > Methanovorans. The sequence continues at coordinate 791 of JAUWBW010000068.1, forward strand.
TTAAGCTCCAATTAGATGCGTCTTCAGGATCCAATTTGATTGCCTTATCATAAGCCTTAATTGCTTCATCATATTTTCCAAGATCATAAAGTGAATGACCTTTTAAGCTCCAATTAGATGCGTCTTCCGAATCTAATTTTATTGCCTTATCAAAAACCTCAATTGCTTCATCATATTTTCCAAGATTATAAAGTGCATGACCTTTTAAATTCCAATAAAATTCTTTTTCTGGATTTAATTCGATTGCCCTATCAAAAGCATCAATTGCTTCATCATATTTTTCAAAATCCGAAAGTGCCTTACCTTTAAAGAACCAATAATCTTTATTTTTTGGATCTAATTCGATTGCCTTATCAAAAGCATCAACTGCTTCATCATATTTTTCAAGATCATAAAGTGCATGACCTTTAAAGTTCCAATAATCCTTATTTTCTGGATCTAATTCGATTGCCTTAGTAAAAGCCTTAATTGCTTCATCATATTTTTCAAGATCATAAAATGCATGACCTTTTAAATTCCAATTAATTGCGTCTTCTGGATCTAATTCGATCGCCTTATCAAAAGCATCAACTGCTCCCTCATATTTTTTAAGATCATAAAGTGCATTACCTTTAAAGTTCCAATTAAATGCATCCTCTGGATCTAATTCGATCGCCTTGTCAAAAGCATCAACTGCTTCATCATATTTTTCAAGACCATAAAATGCATGACCTTTTAAGCTCCAATTAGATGCAGCTTCCGGGCATAATTTATCTCGTAATAACATCGTTTTTGGACCAATTTGTGATAAATATAAGATATGGTTGTTACGTCAATAATTGATTAAATGAATTATAAATTGCCATTTATAATTTATTGTGGATAAATTCCTCCCTATTTCTATTTACTTATGACCATACTTAAATACCATATGGCCGCGCTTACGCGACTTACAAGGGTGTCGATTGACATGAATTAAGTAAAACTGGTGTGAAAATTAGCTAAGTGATCATGTTAGGCATTCATGATTTTGTGTAAAATAATCTCTCATGCGTAATAAGTAAGGAGTCTGTGTAGAAAATTGGGGCATAATTCGACACAATGGCCATACAACCCAATCGAACCTCCATCGATTCTCAAAGACCTTGTCTGCGGTTCAACGCATACATCTGCACCTTCTTCATCCTTGCGAGATTTAGTACTCTTTCCATCTCATTTTCCTCTAAAGTTTTGGATTTGATGTATCCACTATCCACTGCTTCGTTGAATATCTCATAACCAATACCGGAACGGGCAAGTACCGTTGTCCAGCCCTGCGGCGAACCTACGCCGCCAAACGAGATGTCCGAGTTTTCGGCTGTCAGGTCTGTGCAGAATTTACATGAACTGCTGCGGCAGGCATCAAACTCATGGAGACCGAAACTTTTTGTTTCATCTTTTGTCTCAAATTCGAACTGCCCTTTACGTATCTTCATAAACTCGATATCTTCAAGTTTCACACCCTTGCTTTCAACAAATTCTTTTATGCCGTCGTGTGAAAAGGTATCCATACAAAATAGTCCCATCTTCAGGATGTTTGCTCTCATGAACATGTGTAAAAAACCGTATGGGCTTTTTTGCATCTTATGAACCGCATCGATATTGCAACTTGGACCCACCAAAGCGATACTTCGCATACCCTGCTGGATCGAACTCATCAGGGCTTCCATAGTCATACTGTGCGTATAGATGCTGCCTGTGGACTGGATGATATCGTCATACGTTTTCGCAATGATCGGAACCGGTTTCCATGGCTCTTCTTCGGACTTGACAGTGATGATCGCACAATCGATCAAACCCTCTTCAAGAACATATGCAAGCATCGATGTGACCACTCCGCCGTCCTGTCCTTTGAGGTCGCTGATCGCAGTTTTTGCACTGTAACCAAAACGTATGCGTCCGATCAGTCCTTCTTCAGTAGTAATAGTTCTCGGACATTGGTTATAACAAACACCGCAAGCAGTACACGGACCCACTAATTTTGGTTGACCGTTGACGATAGATATAAATTCACAGGTCGATGCACACGCACCGCAAAGAGTACAAATACCGGGTTTGATAATCTCCTTCCTGAGTTTTCCAAATGATATTCGTTCCTTCTCTTCGAGATTACGTTTAAGCCTGATAACGTTCTTTTCGAGATCATCGAACTTCTTCTTGCACTCTGCTGAACAAAAATGATACTTTTTGCCGCCGTAATCAGAGATAAATGCGGTAGTTTGCGGCACTTGTTTTTTACAGATCGGATCGATTGGCATGAGCTAACTCCCGGCTTATGTTAAGTTCGGGTACGGACTTAAATTGTATAAACCTGATGCATAGGCATCATATAGATCAATCGATCTTGATTTCAGTTGGAGCCTTTTTTGGAATTTCAATTATGCAAAAATCGTCACCCCATGCCATACATGACGTTTTCTTAATTGCCGGGACTTTTACGCCGAAAAGTGTTTCTATTACCCCAAGTTTGATCCCTTCACATGTATTACATGCTGCAGGATTTTTTTTCGTGTAATCAATGTGAGGACATGTTGTTATTTTGATCACAAGCACCTCGTCCGATTCCTTTATCACTTCATATTCAAATGGAAATCCCATATCTTGATATATCGAATAACACTGGTTGAACTTATCCTCAAATGTTTCTGCCGTATCCACTCGTTTCTTGAGATTTGTCTGATTTTTTAACAGGCTGATAGTCGCATCACGCAAACTTTCCCTTAATATCATGGATGCTGCTCCCTCGCCTGTAAGGTTTACCAAATAGTTTGGAAGTGCTCCAAAAAACTCTTCATTGAAGAGTTCCACAAGTGAAACCTCTGCACTTTTTGCCTTTTTCAACTGTTCAATCTCAGCCTTGAGTTCCCTAATTTCAAACTCACATTGTTCTGCATCATTCAAACTCACATCACCGCCTGTATTTTTTCAATAGCATTTTCAATCTCGATCATGGCAAGCCCAACATTTGCATCCTGATCCAGTATACAAAATAACGCCATAGTATCACCAATACTATACGCAATCGCAATGCCGTCGGTCGTGAATATCACGGTTTTGGAAAGTGACGACATCCCCAATCTGGAAACTGCACGGTTTGACAAACCCACAATCGATGCACACATAGCATGCACAAGTTGAACATTTAGATCCAGATCTTTTATAAAACTCGCAATTTCAAGTCCATCACGGGTTGAAAGGACAACCCCTCTAATGCAATCTACCTTTGAATCCAAATGATTCATGATAACATTGAGTTTTTCAATAACCGTGTCTGCCAAAAAATTACCCCGCAAATCATTTTACTTAATTATATTAAAGTGAACGATACATATATAGTTAATCAATATCGATTATCGACAATTTCTATCGACAATTTCTACGAAATCCTCTATCAAATCCTCTATCAAATCAAACTATTCTCTTCAAGCGTTTCTCTACAATATTCGGCCATATCGATGCTGATATAATCATACTCAAAATGAACACAAAGACCGCACCTGCTGCAATATCGACCTGTGTGTATAGCGGTTCAACCATGCCACTGTTCTTCAGTACTGCCAACAATACGGATACGACTGACAGCGCAACAGATGATACAACACTTGCGATCAGGCTGTATTTCCCGACCTTGCCTTTCATAACAATTTCTTCCATAAATATCACCTCACCTCAAGTAACTGTACCTGCATCATTTTATCCTGCTCCTTTTCATGAAAAGTGAGCCTCTAGTAAAATATATATCACGCTTTTAAAACCCTATCGAACGCCTCTCAACTCTTCTTACCCTTAAAATTTGCATCTAAGCCCTTAGCGGCGTATCACACTGCTGCGGTTTTGGAGGGGGTGTGAAGGCAACGTTTCCTTCCGAGTACGTTAAACTTGCTTCCTTGCAAATCGAAACAGCAAAGGGCATGGGTTGTGATGTAATAGTTACTAATTGTCCCGGGTGTATGCAGAATCTTGTGAAAGCTGGCATGAATGACGATTCAATAATGGTGTACGACTTAACAGAATACGTATCCATGTCACTTGGCTTTGCTGTTGTGCGCAATAATAGTAAGATGATCGATTCTGTGAATCAGGCGTATTGCACTGCTATAAATCGATATTGTAAACCTGGGGCTGTCTAAAAGTTTGGTGTTGTAAGACAATACAACCATATCTGCGTGACCTGCTACCTATCGGGTAGCAGGTAACGCAGATATTGCAACTTTGTTTAGTGGTAATCAACTTTTATATTTGCCAACACCAAAGTATTTGACAGCCCCGTAAACCTAAAATTTAAAAAAGTGTGATATTGAATCATTCAGGTGGCAATTTTGACCGGCACCCTATTCCATCCGAATTCAATATCACTAATTATCCGACCACAGTTCCAATCGTGTTCGCGGTAGAGCTTATTTCTTGCATAAAAGGTTCAAGTTCGATACTGGATTGGGCATTTACCAACAAAATTGCGGAATCGCCGCATAGGTGAGCAATGAACAGTTCGTTTCCGATGTTTGTTACTGCATGCCTGACACCATGTTTTCCAATTGCAGATGCTGCGGTCTGGATCCCATGAAAGAGTGAGCCTGCCATTGCACAGAAGGAATTTCTATCCATGCCTTCCGGTAGGTCAGTTGCCATGACCAATCCGTTTTTGCTGGATATTGCACTGCCAATGACATCACTGTCATTTTTCAATTTTTGCAGATTTTTTTGCAAGATATCTACTTTATTCAATAAATCCCCTCCTTGTTGTTTCTTTGTTTGCTTTCATGATACAATCCTCCATTGTTAAGATATCCAGTTACTTGGATGTGTTAACAATATAGTAATTGTTTTCTTAGTATATATTGTAATTGGTTGGAAACACCAAACAACAAACACCAAACTTTAAACTGCAAACCTCAAACGAAACTGCCCGGTATCTTGGTGCTAAGGCTGTTTAGTGAAACGTATGAATTACTAATAATGTCGTATTTCATGTATCAATCTGTATTTGAACGGTAGATTTATGCCTCTCCATCAATTTTTCAGGATAGTATCGGATAAGGGAATAGTATATATAAATCTTGATTGATATGTGTAATTATTAGAAAATGTTGTAAAAATATTATTGATTTCGAATCTAAGGAGTTAACAATTAATGACTCTGCCCCAATTGGATTACGTTACCATATTCGTTTGGCTTTACAATATTGGAGCTGCATTTATCACCTTATTTTTTATTTTGCATATACTGTTATTGTCTCGAAAAATTGATATTGGTGTTATGCGTGCCCGATTGTTTTTGAACATGGATGTGTTGAACGAAACCTGGAAATATATTTCCATTGTAGGAGCTTCATTTGCGATCAACGCACTTGCAGGATTCTTGAAATTCAATACGGATGTAAACACTTACTACCTTTGGGAAATTTCTGAGGTCATTTTCTTAGGAGCGTTTGTTGCTATGATCTACCAATGGTACCAATTTATCGGTGGATTAAGCATTGAAAAGAAAAAATGATCGATGTTCAACTGTCAATTGAATTCATTTAACAAACTATTTTAACATACATTTATTTCACCACTGATGGATGTGAAAATATAATAGAGGTAATCCGGGGCGACATTGTCAAACAAAAGGTCGATGCTATCGTCAATGCCGCCAACAACTCACTTCTTGGTGGTGGGGGTGTGGACGGTGCCATACATCGCGCCGCAGGATCGCAATTGCTTGAAGAATGTCGTACATTTGGTGGTTGTCCAACAGGTGAGGCAAAGATCACAGAAGGCTACAACTTGCCTGCAAAATGGGTCATCCATACCGTGGGTCCTATCTGGAAAGGCGGCGATCATGGGGAAGATGAGATGCTGGCTCGGTGTTACCGCAATTCACTTGAACTGGCGGAAGAACATGGTGTGCGGACACTCGCTTTTCCATCGATCAGCACGGGAGCGTATGGATTTCCTGTTGAGAGAGCGTCGAAGATCGCTATTATGGAGATCAATGATTTTCTGGAGCGAAACTCTACTATTGAAAAAGTGGTTTTGGTATGCTTCAATGATGTTGCGTACGAATGTTACTCAAGGGCTGTTGAGGAAATAATGAGGGATGAGGGATGAGCGCAGTGCCCGGCTTGTCAATGATTAAGCTTTTTTACTATCAAGACAATCAATTAACCAACAAGGGGGAGAGTCAAATTGATAAAAGAAGCTATGCTTTATGACAAACTTGATGATGGCAAGGTACAGTGCAATGTATGCAGCCGCAGATGCACTATCGTGCCAGGCAAAAAGGGATTTTGCAGGGTGCGGGAGAACCGCGGTGGTACGCTGTACACTCTTATCTATGGTACTGTTTCAAGCGAGGCGGTTGACCCGATCGAGAAAAAGCCATTGTTCCATTTCTATCCGGGCTCGCTTTCGTATTCACTTGGGACAATAGGGTGTAATTTCAGGTGTCGGCACTGCCAGAACTGGACAATTTCACAGGTAGGGGTTGATCAGATACATTCTGTTGAAATAATGCCGGAAGAAGCGGTTGCACGTGCTTTGGAATCCGGGTCAAAAAGCATTGCATGGACGTACAATGAGCCAACGATCTGGTATGAATATACTTATGATTGTGCAAAGCTTGCAAAAGAGGCCGGACTTGCGACCGTTTATGTTACAAATGGATACATCACGCCTGAAGCACTTCGGAAGATATCGCCATATCTGGATGCTTTCAGGGTTGACATTAAGGCATTCACAGAGGAGTTCTACAAGGATGTATGCAGTGCAAAACTTGCGCCTGTGCTGGAATCTGCGGTGCTTGCAAAGGAACTTGGGATGCATATTGAGGTTATCAATCTTGTCATTCCGACACTCAATGATTCTGCTGATGAGATCAGGCAGCTTTCAAAGTGGGTGTATGACAATCTAGGCGCAGATACGCCGCTTCACTTTACACGCTTTCAGCCGCATTATAAGATGCAGGATCTTCCGTCAACTCCGGTCAAGACGCTTGAGATGGCATACGACATCGCAAGGGAGGAAGGAATGCAGTATATCTATATGGGAAATGTGTTCGGGCATGAATATGAAAGTACATTCTGCCATGCTTGTGGTAATTTACTGATCAAAAGAGGATTGTTCAATGTTGAGAAATATAATGTCACACAGGAGAGAACATGTCCTGATTGCGGTGAGGTAATATCAATTGTCGGGAACTATGCAGATGTTCATGATTGATACATTGAATTTAACATTCAGCTTATATGTTCATGCGTAATAATCCCCTTCACGAACAAAAGATTTAAAACCAATTAGTGCTTTAAGAAAGTCCGCGCACCTGCGCAAATATATACATAAGCAGTAACGTAATGTGCCGCCATAACTCAGTTGGTAGAGTGTCTGGCTGTTAACCAGAATGTCACAGGTTCGAGCCCTGTTGGCGGCGTAATATTCCTGCAATATCACGATGGTATTATAATCGGAATTATATTGTTTTTCCATGCGGGCCTGTAGCTTAGCCAGGTTAGAGCGCTCGGCTCATAACCGAGCGATCACCGGTTCGAATCCGGTTAGGCCCATTTAATTTTTATAATTTGAAACTTGCAGTTACATGCAATTTCTAAGTTATAATGAAAGGAACGCTGTGTAGAATGTTATATATGTGAACTGTGCATGACAGTAATAAGTACATAGTATTCAAATCATGTAACAATATTCGTGTTATTGAAATACATACACATTGGAGAAAATAAATGAATCAGAAATTAATTGCCATCTTTTTAGCAGTCATCATGTTAATGTCATTTCTTCCGCTTTTCTTTAGCGGTTCACCGCAGCAACCTAGTACCGATACAGCCATCAATTATGATGATGCCCCGGGGTTTGATTCTATTTCTGGTGCTCATGTAAACCATAAGTTTGATTCGATCGCTGATGG
>JAUWBW010000192.1 GCA_030609665.1 Methanosarcinaceae archaeon
AAACAGAATCCATGCGTACAAGGGTTGTTCAAAACTGGGATGTCCCGATCTTCAATTCAGATGAAGGAAATGCATTTTTGAACGAACTCATCATTTAAAGCTTTTAAACCAAAACAAATTAAAACCACTATACAGTTATACAAGCGGTGAACCCATGGACAGACTTGATCTTATTAAAAGAAATGTGCAGGAAATAGTTACGGAAGAGGAACTTGACGATCTGGTGGCATCTAAGGAACATCCTACGGCGTATGTAGGATATGAGCCAAGCGGTAAGATACACATGGGGCATGTCCTGACTGTGAATAAATTGATCGACCTGCAAAAAGCCGGATTTGAGATCACTGTTCTGCTTGCTGATGTGCATGCATACCTCAACCAAAAAGGTACTCTGGAAGAGGTTCGCGAGACTGCAGATTATAACAAGCGGTGCTTTATTGCACTTGGGCTTGATGCGGAAAAAACGAATTTTGTTTATGGTTCTGATTTCCAGCTTGAGTCGGATTATATGCTGAATGTTCTTAAACTTACACGTGCCACTTCACTTAATAGGGCAAAGCGAAGCATGGATGAAGTGGGACGTAAGATGAAGGATCCGAAGGTTTCCCAGATGGTCTATCCGATTATGCAGGCGGTTGATATCGCTATGCTTGATGTGGATGTAGCAGTGGGTGGGATTGACCAGAGGAAGATACACATGCTTGCGCGGGAAGGGCTGCCTGGATTTGGTTATAAGGCGCCCATCTGCATACACACACCGATCTTGCTTGGATTGGATGGTACGAAGATGTCATCTTCAAGTGAGAATTTCATTTCAGTTGATGATACGGAAAAAGCGATCAAGAAGAAACTCAATAAGGCATTCTGCACTGCGGGTGAGGTTGAGGACAATCCGGTTATCGACCTTTTCAAGTATCACATTTTCCCAAGATATGACGAAGTTATTTTTGAGCGTCCCGAGAAGTATGGCGGAGATATGACATTCCACAACCAGCAGGAGCTTGAGGAGAATTTTACATCGGGCGAACTTCATCCGGCGGATCTTAAAAGCGGGGCAGGGAAGTACATGAATTTGATACTTGGTCCTGTGAGGGATGTGTTGTAGTGATCATGTTCGTTCCAGAGGCAATTTAATATAAAGTCGCAATGTTTTTAATGATTGCATTCAATGAATATTATATGATTTTAAGAACAATTCATTAGTTGTCCATGGGGATTATTATGAAATATACATATCAAGATTCTACCAAGTTACCTTATCAGAGAGATTTTGTTCAGGATCTGAGAGCTTTCATTGAGGCTGCAAAAAAGGTGCTTCCTCTTGAGAATTCAGCGATCGAGATGAACGATGAAGAGAAGGCAGAGATCGTTTCGCTTGAGAATAGGCTTAATGATCTGGACAAGTTTGAAACGGATGTTAAGAGATTTGTTGAGAATGCTTCTAAGGATGCGGACGCGAAGGAGATCCTTGAATGCCGGAATACGGTTATTGATGCCTGTGTTGCAAGTGCGGCTAAAAGTCGGGAAACTCTGAATTCGGAACTTGAGCGAAGTCAAAAGGTATCGACGCGCGAAGTCGGCAGGGTGGAGAACCAGATCTTGTCGTTACTGAGTCCGATATTTGATGATGGTATCTATGATGCCGAAAAAAAGTACACAGCATCGATGGATGAAAATGTGCTTCGTGGCACTTTGACAGGAACGATGGCTGGCATGGATTACGAATCTGATCTTGTTTTTGCTAATGATGTTCTGGCAGTTCGGGAAATATACAGGGAGTTGACTTTGCCTACATGGGGCAAGGGCGGTCTGTTCCAAAAGGAGAGTAAGGTTAAGCTTGTGGATGTTTCGGATTTTATTATTACGTCTATTAATTATAATGGCTCTGATAACCTTGAATTTGTTTTTGAGAATAAGAAGGCTGGACGCAAGTTCAAGATCACGTGTGATAATACGGCATGTCATGTGTTTGATGATGACTTATCGATCACAAGGGACGATACTCTTTCCAGTTCAATAAATATGGATGATATCTCCGAGTTTGCTGATGAGGTTAAAACGTATGTGCAAGAGTACATTAAATCACAAACCCTTACCCGTGTTTTAATAGATGGAAAAGATGCTATCAGGAACAATGAGGCATTCGACTGCTTAAAGCTTATCGCACAGCAGTACGGGGATATTGTCAAGGAATGCCTTGAAAGAGGTTATGTGAAGTCAGAGATCACTATTAAGATCGAGCAGGCTGACGGCACAAGAACTGAGAAGTATATTACTAAGGATGAGGTGTTTACCCAGTTGTCCGAGATTGGCAGCGAAGGGCTCGAACTTGCCGAAATTCTTGGTGTGGAAGAGTGAGAGGAGATTTCCCGGTTTTGGAGAAGCGGGGGGTGGTACGTTATTTTGTTCTCCTCTCATATTTCCAATAGCTAATGTTGGGGCCAGTTAGACATGTTTTGGTTTTCAAACATTTGCTTTCAATATACACTTGTAAGTTTGTAGTGATATATTTATGGAAGCAAAGATTCGAAGGGTTTTTTCGAAGCAATGTTTATGATTTTGGGTTAGGTTTTTTGATATACGGTTGTAAAGTGGAGATGTTAATTGAGAGAACGACCTCCAATAATTCCAATACGGCTGCCGGGATTCGAACCCGAGTAATTGGCTTGGGAAACCAATGTCATACCACTAAACCACATTCGCACATTGTATGCACTGTTCTTTATAATGTTGGATCAGGGACATTAGTAAAACAATGATTTTTGGTCATGGGTAATTTTGGCAGTGCAGTCATTTTCCTTCAATAATTGCTTTTATTCCCGAACTTACATCATCCTTGCCAGTGTATTCCATCATCCCTTGCCAGCGTTTTTGCAGTTTGCATAAATGCAGGAACGGATTATTATCCGGTGCTGCATCGGTCTTTGCAATGGTAATATTGCCCAGTGTTGCTTCACTGCACATACTGTCGCCTTCTGCCAGATAATCCTTTGAAAGCAATTCACATGACATTTTGATCTTATCTTCAAGGTCATTTTTTAAGAAACAGCCGGGATATGGGTCAAATTCCTCAGGCAATGTCCTTGTCATGCCTTCCACATCTACCTGATCCCTGATCTTTGCCCTTTCGTAGACAAAACGATAGATATCTTCCCTTAACTGCTTCCATGTAAAATGAGTCTTTAAGGGCGGTAAATGTTTAATTGATAACTTGTTATCCAGATAAAACTTGAACCCGAACATCTTTGCATTCATCAAAAAATCGATGTCCTCCCCCCTTGGAACCATCGGATCAAAAGGCACGACTGTGAACATGTTCCGATGGACTACCATATTCCCACCAAAAACAAAAGGAGTCTCCTTGAGCCTCGGTTCAGTCCCGATCACCTGATCAAATGCCTCGTTCATGCATTCATTTTTGTCCCAATATTTCATCCATGGCCGGAATGCTTTATTCGCATGGTAATCCCCATCAGGCTGCAAATAATATCCGGCTACTGCATTGACAGTTTCCCCTTCGAATTTATTGCCAATAAACTCTCTCGCTTTTGACATAAATTCAGGGTCTTCGAAAACCTCGTCATCATCAATGAGCACTGCGATGTCCGATCCCATAATATGTGGAATGAACATGCAAAGGTTCCGTATATTTGAATACCCCTCAAGTTTGAGCAAGTCGGCACTATCGTCCTTTCCTGCGC
>JAUWBW010000026.1 GCA_030609665.1 Methanosarcinaceae archaeon
ACAACAGGCGGTATTCCATATGGTTGTGATTTTGCAATAACCTTTGTTTTTGAGGTATATTCAGGATTTTTGCTGTTTGCATAATCCCATATCAAACTATCAACCGCCGCGCCATCTACGAGCCCTTTAGCCACTGCTTCAATGGATACATCATGGCTGTGTGTGAAAATATATTCTGAAAAGAAAGAATCCGGTGTTTCATTGATAAGTGCAAGCATGTAAGTAGGTGATAGTTTTCCTGTATTGCACATAGGATCAGTAAATGCGAAATTCTTCCCACGCAGGTCTTCAAGGTTTGTGGCATTACTGTCATCCGGAACTATGATGTATGAGTAGTAATAAGGTTCTCCGTTAACCACAGGAGCCACTAAAAGTTCCATGCCAAATTTATCATGTCCATTTATATATGCACCCGTACACACAAAAACAGCATCCAGTTCTTGTGATTCCAAAAGTTCATTTACTTCTGCACAAGTCTTTCTTTGTACAAGTTCAACCGGACGACCGGTTCTTTCAGATATGTAGTCCAGCAGATCTTCGTAATGTACAAGTGTTTCTTTTGGCGATATCATTGCCGAAACAGCGATTTTAAGCGGTGGTACATTTGGTTGTATTTCGATCGTTGTATCAATTTCATCAAGATCGATGACAGTGGCATCTTCATTTCCTATGCAGCCTACAATAAACACGCTAATTATGCATAAAAAAAATATATATGGGGGATACCATTTTTTATTTGACGTCATGATTCCACTCGTTATTCAATAAGTATCAAAGAACATAATGTTATTAACACTTAAGTATCTATATATGTAGAAAAATAATTTGGATTTAGTATGTCCCAAAGATTAATATCAAAACAAAACAAATGGTAATTGGCTAGATTTTAATAACTTGGTTTAGTGTTAGGGGCCACATGTCAGAAGATCAGACCAAAGAGATTCTAGGTACATTTCGAAATGAGTTTGTATCAAAAAGTACATTATTTTCAGCACCTGTTGATAGTTTCATCGAGAGAATTATTTATTTTTACATATTCGATATCCTAAAGAACGATCCCGAGCGTGCAATTGTATGGTTATGCTTGAAAGATTCAAGGGATGAGGTGCTGGATAAGTTTGATGAATTTGGTTTTAACATTCAAAATATCATGAATGGCATCTGGTTCATAGATATTGAGGGGATGGACAAGGAATTGAAGGAAAATACATTTTATTGTACTTCTCAGACCGATTATACAAAAATGGCATCATATGCAGCGAAATTATCGTCTGAACACGACAATCTCGTATTTGTAGTTGATGACATGACCATTCTTGCAAGCGATACATTCCAGGTCATTGAGAATTTTATAAAATTTGTTCAAAAATCAGTTAAAGAGCATGGTGGCAGTATTGTCTCAATGCTTGGCAAGGGCATTTTACGGTCTGAGACCGAAGCTTTGATTAAATCATTTTTTGATGTTATCGTTGATGTCCAGCATGGCGGAGAAATGCATGCGAATATTGGTCTAAAGAGTCTGGATGTGCGGTATAAGATAGAAGAGGGAATGATCACTTTTGAACACATAAAGAAGAAGGTGAAAAGGGATCGGTTAAAGATATTGATCGTGGATGATGAACCGGATATACCCGAGGTTGTGAAATTGTTGTTATTGGATGAGCCATATGATTTTATAGCAGCTTATGGTGGTTATGAGGCAATAGATATGGCAATATCTGAACTTCCTGATATAATCCTTCTTGATATTATGATGCCGGATATGGATGGGTATGAAGTTGTACATAAACTAAAAGAGAGCCAGGTTGCATGCGACATACCGATCATTATGGTATCTGCGAAGTCTGAAGTGGACGATAAGATCAAGGGGATGGAACTTGGAATTGATGATTATGTATCTAAACCATTTGACATGCGTGAACTTAATGCACGGATAAAAATGGTTATGAAAAGGTCTGGGTGGAGTGCAGACGTGAAGTAAATATATATATATACATGGACTGATTATCTATTTATATCCTGTATTATAATTGATATAATATTTCCAAAATCAAATTAATATATTTGTATCAGGATGGTGAAAATGAATCAAACGGTAATGGTTGTTGACGATGAGCCAGACACAATTGACCTTGTAAGATTGGTTCTTGAATCTGAAGGGATTGATGTTGTCGGTGCTAATAGTGGTCTTGAGTGCCTTGAAATGCTTGACAGCAATAGACCAGATGCAATCTTATTGGATATCATGATGCCTGAAATGGATGGGTGGGAAACATTCCACAAGATCAAAGAAAAGGATTCAACTATTCCGGTATCAATGCTTACTGTAAAAAGTCAGGAATTTGACAAGATGCTTGGTTTGCATGTGTTAAAAACAGATGACTATATTACGAAACCATTTGGCAGAAAAGAGTTGATCGAACGCACAAAAGCATTGCTTGGGTCAAAACTATCCTGAGGTATTTACTTAGATCAGATCACTTCGCACATTATTGCTTTTTCATCTTTGACAAAAAGATGTATGGTATTTTTACCACTTAATCCATTTTCTATCTTATTTCGTATAGTCCAGTAGTCGGCAGGGTCAACACCTGCCCTTAGTACAACTGTACCCACATCATGCTTTTTTAAGATGGAATTAATTGTATCTGGCTCAAAATCAGTAACCTGCAAAACTGAATAATGGTTTTTTAGCATCGCGTTTTTGAATCGTGCATCGGATGTGATGAGAAGTCTCTTTTTATCTATGGTAAAGAGTTCAACATCTATATTGTCGGTGTCATTTTTTAGTGATCCTGCAAGTTGCGGCAACATCTTTGCTTTGACCACAGACGGTTGTGGTTCGTATGCGTACATCTTGAGGGTTTGTGTTTCATCCATGTCGTAAGTTGTATTTGTTGAACTTATGTGCACGTTATCCGGAAGTGACACTGCTGAGCGCTCGCATTGTTTCAGGTCTCCAAAATACAATGTTAAGCGGTTTAGTTGCCCATTGAGGGAAAGGTATTCGCGCTCACAATCAAATTGGATGCGCTCAGGGGGCATCTGGGGCGGTGCTTCAAATACAAAGTTATTGGTTTTATCAGAATATGCGGATATGACATTTGGAATCCCGGGTTCAAGGCTCATTACCTTGCGCTTGTTTTCTTCTGTCGGTCTGGCAGGGTCTGAGAATATGACATCAACTTTTGGTATTTGCTCTATCACATCCGGGGATAGTGCGTCACCGCATATGAACTCCACATTGTCAAGGTCGTAAAGTTCGCAGTTTTTCCTTGCGTACTCGATCTTTTTTGGGTCGATCTCTACAGCATATACAAGATCACATTCTTTTGCAAAGAATATCGTCTGCCCACCTATACCGCAACTGATGTCGGCGAGTGTTTTGCACTTTAAGCGTTTTGCCCGATATTGTGCAACTGCTTTTGGTGTTGCGAATCTGATCCCATCTTTATCGGAATACAGGGGTTTTTCAAAATTCTTTTTGCGTGCCACGTCGATCAGTATGTAACACAGGTTCAATCAATTTAAAGAATCTCCCCAACATTGAGATGAATTTGCATAGAACTTAATAAAACATATTGCTTATTAGTGTGAGAAGTTATAAATTATATACAACGAGAAAATGCTCACTTCGTTCGCATTAACTCGCACTATATATTTATAAAATATATACTACGAGAAAACAATCGGACAGAATGATATTATACATATAAAACTACTATGTATATATGCCATAAGATTGAATAATGATTAGAGGTTTGGGTTATAGGCAATATTTTAATCATAAATGTTTATCAGGTGATGTAAATGACGGATGAATCAATACAACAGAGAGTTAATACAGGAATACCTGGATTGGATGAAATGCTCAATGGCGGATTTTTTAATGGAACCACAAATGTCGTGTCAGGTGAGTCAGGTACCGGTAAGACGATCTTTGGTTCACAATTCTTGTATGATGGTGCAATGAAAGGCGAAAAAACAATGTGCATTATTACGTCAGAGGAGTCAAAATCGATCGTTAAGGAGATGAAAACATCATTTGGATGGGATTTTGATGAACTGGTGGAAAAAGGGCTTCTGACATTTGTTGATATTACAGATCCAAGTCTTCGTCTGCAAAAGAGCGTGGAGATCGCACCATCTGAACTTATCAAGAGTTTTAAAAAATTGGTAGAAAGCAAGATAGAAGAGGTAAAACCTGATCGTATTTTCATCGATTCCATTGAAGCATTATTTTTGGCGATCGAGTCAAATTATAAATTGAGAACACTGATCGATGATGTATTTGGTGTGTTCAGAAAACACAATGTTACATCTGTGATTTCGGTAGGTGCACTGTTTGGACTTGATACAATGGTTGAGTACGGTGCTGATTCCGTGATCAAACTTGGGAGGATCATGGCAGGAAACAATCTGCAGCGCTCGGTATACGTCATGAAAATGCGCGGGTCTGCGACCAGCAACGAAGTGCGGGTCTTGAGTATTAGCGATAACGGTATGGCTGTGCTTAAACAGTCCCCATATCTGGAATGAATATTGATCAAAAATATTGACTAAAGCGGCATCCGGATCAAATACAATTTAAGAATATCCAGATCGTCGCTTCTTCTTTTTTACATTTTAACTATAATATGGCACAATACCAAAATCCAGTGATTTAAACAATTATATTAGACGCAGATTTACGCTGATTAACGCAGATGCAACCTTAAATCTGCGTTAATCTGTGTTAATCAGCGTCTTAAAAATTACTGGAAAATGGAACAGTGCCCTATAATATATACCAATCAGCATCATTGACTGCTGTTTCATCATCCGTGCTGACGGCACGTACCGGATTTCCTGCGGCTGTATTAACGGCATCGGCAAAATCCTGCAGATAATTCTTCTGGTTCAGGCTGCCGTAGATGAACTTTTTATCCATCCGGATATTTTCTTCTATTGAACTCTTTTTTGGCACGATATCGACATGCACATCCACCAGTTCAACAGCGTTTTCCATGGCAGTCCTGAAATCACCGATGCAGTATGCGATCCTGTGTTTGTAATTGTTACGGGTTTTTTCCAGATAGCGTGCCAGCCGTTCGGTTTCCATCTTTATGAAATCCCGTTTTATTTTCGGGACATCGCACCTGCCAAGCATGAACTTGTAGTCCATGAACGGATATTCAGTGTCAAGTTCCCTTGGCGTAACACCGCATGTACCAAAAACGACCACATGCACATCTTCGGGTTTCAGGGTACTGAATATTACACGGTCAAAAATACGATGAGATGGACTTTCATGGTAAGGTTTCTTTCTGGAGCATGGAACAAAGACACACACATCACGCACAGGAGGTTCGTACTCAGTGAGTATCCACTCATTTGCACGCTTCATGTCAGGATGATAGATCAACTGTTCAGTGTCAAGTGGTTCATCTGAACGTTCATTTTCAGGAATTATTAGTGTCACGAGATGAGAAAATCCAACAAACTATATATATAACTAGCGACATGAATATCATGGTTTTGCATAAACTGCACAAGACATTACAGATTGCAATTAAAACATATCATAACATTTTACACAAAAACGAGTGATTCAAAATGGCAAGTTCTATTTACGAGATGCTGAGGGCAAATTTCAAATGTGACGATGTCGCAAAATGTATACTTGGACTCAAAGCGCTTGATGTGGATTCATACAAAACATTGCTTACGCATGGTCCAATGACCGCTGAAAAACTTGGCGAATTACTGAACAGGGAACGAAGTACAGCATATCGTTCACTTCAAAATCTAATCTCATGCGGTCTTGTGTATCGTGAAACCAAATCCATCGATGTAGGTGGATATTACTATGAATACGTAGCTATCGAGCCCGGTGAGATGAAGAAAATGATTCAGGCAAACATCAATGAATGGCATACGAAAGTTACCAAACTCGTTGAGAATCTCGATGAAGATATCATGAGAGATTGATATTTAGTGCTACATCCCTTCTTTGTTGGATTTTTAGTTTAACGTTTTTTATAGTATATATTTTATAAATATATAGTGCGAGTTAATCCGAGCATAGCGAGGATTTTCTCGTTGTATATAATTTGTAAAATTATGTACTCCAAGTTAATCTGAGCTTCAGCGAAGATTTTCTTGAAAGATTCACCTAGCGCATGCAGGGTGTGATTCCACACTCGCATCTTACGAGAAAATCCTCCCTCACGGTCGGATTTACTCGAACTATATAACTCTATAAATTATATACTACGAGAAACGCGCGCGTATTTAGCCCACAGCCATGTTTTTGTATAGATCCGGCAGGCGAACTCAAAATTAAACTTTCAGTCCATCAACAAACTCGCCAATCCTGTCAAGTGCAGTATGGATATCTTCCCTTGATGCTGCATACGAACAACGCAAGAAACCTACCCCAGCTTCCCCGAAAACATCACCGGGAACAGTTGCCACTTTCTGCTCGTTCAAGAGCCTTTCTGCGAAATCGCCTGATGTCAGGCCTGTGCTTGAGATTGACGGGAATGCATAAAATGCGCCTTTTGGTTCAAAACATTCAAGACCGAGTTTGTTCAACCCCCCAACAATAAGATGCCGTCTCCGATCATATTCGCGCACCATCTTTTGCACCTCGCCTTCCCCGTTTTTGAGTGCTTCGATCGCTCCGATCTGGGCGGTTATGGGTGCGCATAGCATGGAATACTGGTGTATCAGCATCATCGAATCAATTATTTCGGGTGCTGCCAGTGCGTATCCCATCCTGAAACCTGTCATTGCATGGGATTTTGAAAAACCGTTTAGCAAAATAGTGCGATCGCGCATACCTTCAAGTGATGCAAAACAGGTGTGAGTTCCATTATAGGTCAGGCAGTCATACACCTCATCTGATATCATCATGAGATCGTGTTCGACAATGACATCCGCAATAGATTCAAGGGAATCCTTGTCCATCACAGCGCCGGTTGGGTTATTTGGATAATTGATAATAACAGCTTTTGTTTTGTCAGTTATCGCATCTTCCAGTTCTTCGGCAGTTATCTTGAAATTATTTGACATTTTAGTGGAAACAGGAACAGGCACACCGCCTGCAAAGATCACTGAAGGAACATAAGAAACATAGGATGGCTGCACCACAATGACTTCATCATCTGGATTGACAACTGCCCGAATGGCAATGTCCAGAGCTTCGCTGACACCGGTGGTGACGAGTGTTTCTGATTCAGGGTTATAGTCAACTCGATATTTTTGCGAGTAGAGTTTTGAAATCTCTTCCCGCAGTTCCAAAAGTCCATAATTGGAAGTGTATGCGGTATCACCATGCTCAATTGAGTGAATACATGCTTCGCGAATGTGCCAGGGAGTAACGAAATCAGGTTCACCCACACCAAGTGAAATAACATCATCCATTTCGGAAACAAGGTCAAAAAAACGACGTATGCCAGATGGCGGCACGGTTTTCAGATGATCTGCAACAAAAGCAGAAGGGTCACATCGTCCTCTCATGAGAATCTCCTCCATGTATTAAGGTATTATTTTTCGACTTTGGTACTAAGGTGATATCTGAAGACGTTTGATGTGTTCCGGCTCATGCAGTATCACACCATCTTCCTTGTATGTCTTCAAAACAAAATGTGTAGTTGTGCCCTGAACTTGATCGAGTGTTGCGATCTTCTCTGCTACAAAAAATGCAACTTCTTTCATCGAGTTACCGCGAACGGTCAGGGATATGTCATGCCCGCCTGACAAAAGTCTGACCGAGCGCACCTCCGGAAACTTGTACAGCCGCTCTGCAATTGCTTTATATCCAAGTTTGCGTTCAAGTGTAACCTTAAGTTCGATGATCGCATGGACATATTCCTCGCCAGCCAATTCCCAATCAATGATGGTCTTGTACTTGCGAATAATTCCGTTTTTCTCAAGTTGTTCGATGTTCTTTGTCACATCGTCAACCGTCATGCCAGTGAGATTTGCGATCTCTTCTGGGGCAGTTCTTGCATCCTCTTCAAGGATCTCCAATATGTGTCGTGTTTGTTTGTCCATATTATTCACCTTTTGTTGATACGGTTTATAACCCCAAAATACTCAAAAAATAAAGAGATAAGAAACGAGAAAATGCTTACTTCGTTCGCATTAACTCGCACTATATATTTATAAAATATATACTACAAGAAAATCTTCGATGACGCTCAGATTAACTTGGAGTACATAATTCTACAAATTATGTACAACGAGAAAATTCTCCCTTCGGTCGAATTAACTCGAACTATATAATTCTATAAATTATATACTAAGATAAAATGATTGAGTATTTACTTAACCAATACTGCGTTAACAACGCCATCTTGTCCAGGACGACTTGTGACTCTTGCATTTCCGAGTGCAGTCTGGATGATTGCACCTTTTGTAATGATATTTCGTCTGATGTGGTGTTCGTTAGCAGCGTTGTCGATAACGTTTTCAATTGCACTTGAAACAGTTTTACCATCAGCCGGATTGGTCACATTTGCAATATTACTCTGAAGGAGTCTGACTTTTCTGTTTCCGCCTTTTGTTGAGATGATCTTCCTTTTTGTCTCATTGACGTGTGTATCAGCAGATTCCCTACCAATCTCGAATTTTCTCCTGCTGCGTGAAGTCTTTACCTTACCGCCTGTGTATGATCTTCTTGATCTGCCTTGCCATCTCATTGATATTTCCTCTATGTTTTAATTGTAAATTTAATTGATTTAATGTTGAATATGATCAAATATTTGTAGATCAGATTGTGGAACAATCTTATGATAATATATATCCTATTTATGGACTTTCCTTTACTAATAGGATTGTATATGAAGGTTTCGAGTGATTAACGCTGGCTACGCTTACCCATTGCCGGATATTTAGTTTACCTTCATCCTTATTTTCACCCTCGCAGTAACTAATAAGTAATTGTAACCCATAGATGAATCCATGTTTCGTGTGACATTTCTTGGAACCGGCGGCTCATTGCCAACCCCGAACCGTAATCCATCCGGGATAATGGTCAACAGGGAAGGCGAACTCATGCTGTTTGATTGTGGTGAAGGTACACAGCAGCAGATGATGAGAGCAAAGACCGGTATGATGGCATTAACATCTATTTTTATCACTCATTTCCATGCCGACCACATACTCGGAATTCCGGGACTTGTCCAGACCCTGTCGTTTCACGGACGCACAGAGCCTCTGACGATTTATGGCCCCCACTGGGTAGAGGAATTTACAAAATTATTGGTTGCACTTGGATATTATAAACTCAAGTATGAGATCAAAACCGTACAGTTGGAACCCGGAAATATCATTAAACGAGATGGATATTCCATACATATTCTAAAGACCGAGCACAGTGTCCCAAGTATTGGTTATGCACTTGTTGAGGATGAACGCAGGGGTAAGTTCAACCGCGAAAAGGCAATTGAACTTGGTTTGCAGCCGGGACCAATGTTCTCGAAACTCCATCGTGGCGAATCGGTTGAAGTTAATGGCAAGATCATCCATTCCAACGATGTCGTATCTGCTCCGCGAAAGGGCAGGACTGTTGTTTATAGCGGAGATACCCGACCATGTGAAGATGTGCTGAAAGCCAGCCATGATGCAGACCTTCTTATCCATGACAGTACACTCACTGATGAGAAATACGATCGCGCAGTGGAATCCATGCACTCGACCGCAGGTGAAGCAGCTTCACTTGCAAAAGAAGCAGGAGTGCATCACCTTGTACTGACACACATCAGTTCAAGGTACACAGATGACACTACGCCTATCCTCGAAGACGCAAAAAAGATTTTCGAAAATGTAACGGTTGCGGACGACCTGATGGAGATTGAGGTCTCATGCCGGGATTAACAAAAAATTAACAAAATATCCGCTGATTTCAGATCAGCGTCCAGTCAATTTTTTCAT
Source organism: Methanosarcinaceae archaeon (assembly GCA_030609665.1). Classification (GTDB taxonomy): domain Archaea; phylum Halobacteriota; class Methanosarcinia; order Methanosarcinales; family Methanosarcinaceae; genus Methanovorans. Next base: position 9,922 of record JAUWBW010000026.1, read on the forward strand.
TATCAGCATTGTAGAGACTAATTTCCATTTCCCTCTCTTCAAGGTCATAGGTGATTGGTTTTGCACCCAAGTAGAGTGTATCGCCTATATTGATCTCGTTTTCATCGGTTTTGATCTTTCCGAAATATACACGGCCACCTGATTGTACATCCTCTACGGTAGCTCCGGTCCAATTCAAATTTTGAATAACATTGATCACTACACATTCAAATCTGTCGGATTCACTTATTTCGCTCATTTGATTACACCCTTTTTTGCATTAAAATATATTAGAATTATATATACATTCGGTTTATAACATCTGAATTGTTGTTTTTCTGTATCTTTGAAACTACATCCTCGAATTGTTGCCCTATTATTTTATCTTTATCGTCAATAATTGCCTGGTGAAGTGCAGTTTTCAGCACTTTTTCAACAATATCCCTGCCTGATAAACCCGCTGTTAATTTTGCAAGTCTGGATAGATCGATATCTTCAACAGGTATCGGAATTGTCGCAATGTTCAATTCGAGTATCCTGCGGCGCTCGTTCTCATCAGGCAACACAAATTCGATCTCTTCTTCAAATCTGCTGCGAACAGCAGGATCAAGGACATCCATCCTGTTCGTAGCACCGATCATGCACACGCCCAAACGTTCGGAAATGCCGTCCATCTCGGTCAGCAATGCATTGACGATCTCTGCAACATCACCTCGCAGCTCCTGATTTCTTCGATCAAGGGCAATGGCATCCAATTCATCGATGAATATAATGCAAGGTCCCATCTCTTCGGCACGGTCATAGAGTTGATGGATCTGACGTGCGCCTTCTCCTACATACTCGCCGATCAACTGGGTCGCCTTTACAGGAATTATCGGTACATCGGTCTTGCTTGCAAGAGCCTTTGCAAGCATGGTTTTGCCTGTGCCTGATGGTCCAAAGAACAATACGTTTCGTGGTGCCCATTTTCCGAATTGGTCAGGATTTTCCAAAAACCGCTCGATCAGGCGGCACTTCCGGCGTGCAGCGTTCTGACCGATCACATCGTCAATGCTGACATCGCTTGTAAATTCAACATCGGATACACTGTTTTCCGCTTCTTCCACAATTATCGATGTCTTAAGGCCTATTATTGATTCTGGTGGTTCTACATCAATGATCTTGTATGCGAAATCTGGATACATCCGATGGTCGAACAAATATTCATCCTTGCGTGCAAGATAGCCGTTCCACTGTTCGCGGGCGTAATACTCAAACACATCAAGGTCTTCGACCTGAGGTTCATCATCAAGTATTCCACTCAATGGATACCCTATCGGTTTGATAATGAGACGTTCTGCCGTGGATTCAACAAAATCTGTGTTTTGTTCCCGGCTTTTTTTGTGATTGACTCGTTGGACTGATTTAACTATGGTATCAACTCGAATTAAAGTGTATTATGTTATTTGTTAATAAAATGAAGGGATTGTTAAACATTGCCCTTGACTGATGCAAAAAAATAAATGAACTAAAAAGATCAATCAAAAACCAACCCCATCCACACTCAAAACATTTAACACCTCTCCCACCAAAAAAAGGGCCATGCTTACCTTCATAGGACTCGGTCTTTTTGATGAGAGGGACATATCCCTCAAAGGTCTGGAAGCCATAAAAGATTCAGATAAAGTATATGTGGAATTCTACACATCCCAGCTTATGGGTAGCGACATCAAAAAAATGGAACAGCTTTACGGCAAGAAAGTTCATCTGCTCCTTCGCGAAGATATCGAACAAGACCCAAAGTGGCTAAACGATGCAGTAGACAACAATATCGTATTCTTAACAGGCGGCGACACAATGGTCTCAACCACCCACGTTGACCTGCGGCTTCGTGCTATCGAATTGGGGATCGAGACTCGGCTGATACACGGCGCATCCATCGCTTCCGCCGTGTGCGGACTATCCGGTCTCCAGAACTACCGCTTCGGAAAAGCATCAACTGTGCCGCATCCATATACCAGCAGTCGCGGAGTTACCGTCATATCCGAAACACCGTACGACACCATTAAAACCAACATGGAAAACGGATTGCACACACTTGTTTTTCTGGACATCGACAAAGACAAAGGATTCATGACCGTAAACGAAGCGCTCAAACTCCTGCTTGAAGTTGAATCACGGCGCAGGGAAGGGGTGATGGAAAATGCAATTGCGGTCGGCATCGCGCGCGCGGGTTCAGGCGCACCGGTCGTAAAAGCGGATTACGCCGGTTCGCTTGTTGATTTCGATCTCGGCGCGCCACTCCATATTCTTGTAATACCGGCAGAACTGCATTTCTTGGAAGCCGAAGCACTCGTTAAACTTGCAGGCGCGCCACAGGATATTGTGGATTCTGATTGATACCGCATTGGTCGATCTTGTGGGTTGCATATGTAATTATATATGTATAGTTGACATATTAAGTGCAGAAAGAAAAAAACAAATCACTTTTTCAATGAGAGATTAAAAATGGCACGTGGATCAGTAGGCGTAATTTTTGGAGAGACCGGCACACTTGATTTCAGGATATTAGTATCAGACAGCACAGGCGTTCACAGAGGCGACTATGTAAAAGTCTGGCATGACCCTGATGGCTGGGTGCTGGCACAGGTGCTTTCCATCACCTGTTCAAGTGATTCCTATTCCATCGAAGAGGCAAAGAATGGGCAGCGTGCAGATAAAAGTGGAGACAAGATACTTGCAGATGTAACCGTGATCGGAACACGTGATAATGCAGGACTTTTGCGGGCACCACTGACACCTTTCAGCCCGGGTGACCCGATATTCAAAGCAGACAGCGACCTTATACACTCTGTACTTGGTCTATCCGGCAAGGATATGTACATCGGGCTGCTTGACGGCACGGACATAACAGTACAGTTGAGCGTGAACAGCCTTGTGCAGAAACACTGCAGCATACTTGCAAAAACAGGCAGCGGTAAATCATATACCGCAGGCGTGCTGTTGGAAGAAATGCTTGATCGGAACATTCCTCTTTTGAT